>SYAB01000224.1 GCA_005787665.1 Actinomycetota bacterium | reverse complement strand
GTGCCCGAGGTGTAGAGCAGGAACAGCGGTTGTTCGGAGTCGAAGGCCTCGGGGGTGTGGTCGGGGGAAGCGGTATCGACGGTGTCGTGCCACCACAGGTCCCGCCCCTCGGTCCAGTTCACGTCGATGCCGGTGCGGCGCACGACGAGGACGTTCGTCACCGAGGGCTGACCGGTGACCGCCTCGTCGACGGCGGATTTCAACGACACCGCGGTGCCCCGCCGGTACTGACCGTCGGTGGTGATGACCAGCTTGGCCTGAGCGTCCTCGACCCGGGCGCGCAGTGCCGAGGCCGAGAAGCCACCGAAGACCACCGAATGCATGACTCCCAACCGTGCGCAGGCCAGCATCGCCACGATCGCCTCGGGAATCATCGGCATGTAGATGGCGACCCGATCACCGGCAACCAGGCCCAGATCGGTCAGCGTGTTGGCGGCCCGGCACACCTCGTCCTTGAGTTGGGCATAGGTGATGCTGCGGGAATCGCCGACCGGTTCACCCTCCCAGTGGATGGCCACCCGGTCCCCGTTGCCGGCCTCGACGTGCCGGTCGACGCAGTTGTAGGCGACGTTGAGTTTCCCGCCCACGAACCACTTGGCGACCGGCGCCTGTGACCAGTCGAGCACCTCGGTGAACGGGGTGTCCCATGCCAGCCGCTCGGCCTGGCGGGCCCAGAACGCCAGCCGGTCGGATTCGGCCTGATCGTAAAGTTCGGCAGTGCCGTTCGCGGTGCGGGCGAAGGCCTCCGCCGGGGGAAACGACGACGGCGCGCCGGTATGAGTGTCGTCCATGACTGTGAGCGTAGTCACTCAGGAAGGTCGCGGCGGGTCCACATCACAGTGATCGGCGGGCGGTGCCTGCCGCGCGGTGAACGGCGGTCCAGGGGGCGATCAGCGGTCCGCGCCGACCCGGGATGGCTGCTGTGCGCGCGCACCGTTAGCGTGACGCACCGTGACCACCGAACGGCGTGACCTGCTCGCGCCGCTGCTTGAACTGCCCGACGTGGCGCAGGCCGCCGAGGATGCCAGAGTCGCGCTCGGACGGGCGCACCGGCACCGCACCAACCTCAGAAACTGGCCGGTGACGGCCGCTGAGTCGGCTGTTCGCGGCGCCCGATCCTCCTCGGCTCTGGACGGTGGTGGTGTTGCGATCGGCGACGACGGGGCCGGCGGCGACCCGGTGCTCGCCGGCGCCGTGCGGGTCGGCCAGGCACTCGAGGGCGGAACCACCAGTGTGGTGGGGGTGTGGCAGCGCGCGCCGTTGCAGGCGCTGGCGCGTCTTCATGCCCTGGCTGCCGCCGACCTCGTCGATGCCGGGCAGTTAGGTCGTCCCAGAAGCGTCCCAGAGGTGGCGGCTCGGCTCGACCTGGTGACCCGACTGGTCACCGGGGGCAGTGCCGTCGCTGCTCCGGTTCTGGCCGCCGTCGTCCACGGCGAGTTGTTGACGCTGGCTGCCTTCGGGAGCGCGGATGGCGTTGTCGCGCGTGGTGTTTCGCGGCTCGTGACCATCGCATCGGGTCTCGATCCGCATGGGCTCGGGGTTCCGGAAGTCTACTGGCTGCGTCGGGCCGAGGAGTATCGGTCGGCGGCGGCAGCGTTCGCCACCGGTGATCCCGCGGGTGTGGCGGCGTGGCTGCTGCTGTGTTGCCACGCACTGGAAGACGGCGCGCGGGAGGCGCTGTCGATCGCCGAATCGGCCTCTCGTTGAGGGGGACTCAGCGCAAACGCGAAGCGGGCGGCGTTCCGAAACATGTTCGGCGCGCCGCCCGCTAGCACGGTGCTCGGGTTACCAGGCGTGCTGGGTGGGTTGCGTGGGTCGGCCTCGGCGATCTTGCGCTGTACTTCGGAAGCGAATCTGCCCAAAGACCCGCAAACTCCGTCGCATCTGCGCAAGTACGCAGGCCCGCAACACTTATGCCATCATCGCGGCGTGCTCCGCGTGGGTGCCCGGAACCGTGCTGGGTCGTTCGACTCGGGAGATGGAACCTTCTCTTCCGGTGCCGCCTTGGCCTTGCCGAACTTCCGTGCCTCCTTTGTACTCCGTGACGCCCGTCACAGCAAGACCAAAACGGCATCAGTTCGGGATTTCCCAAAATGCCAAGTGGCGCAACGGGGGTGGGGGTTCGTGGCGAGGTGCGGTGCCGTTCTCGGGCGGGACTGCGCGGTCTCTGCCGGGAACCGTCCCGTGCAGTCAAACTGGCAGTGCGCGTCACCTGGCGGAAGCTGAAATTTCACAGGAAAGGCGCCCTTTTTCACAGCGTGGAATGCTTGCGTCGGGCCGACCCACCGTGTGTATAGTTGCCCTAGCTCGGCCTATGCCGAGCGTGCATCAGCCCAACCCCCCGGGGCTGATTCACGACGGCCCTCGCCTCCTCCCCCCCCTGGCGAGGGCCGTCCTTTTTCTCCGGCTTCTGGCCCGGCTGAGTTGCGCCATCCACAACCGCTCGGCGACCGACTGGTGCGCCAGCGCCCCTCGCCGCAGTCTTTGCGGTGTGCACGCCGATTCACCCGTGGTCCTGACTCTGGTCAGTGATGCCGATCTCGCGGCCAGCGCCGATCGGGTGCTTGCGGCCGCGGGCTCTCGGGTGCTCAGGACCCAGACTCCCGGCGATCGGTCGTGGCGGGAGGCGACCGCGGTGGTGCTCGACGAGTCCGCGGCGCGCCGCGCGGTCCGGGCCGGCGCGCCCCGGCGGGAAGGGGTGGTGCTGATCAGCCCGGTAGAGGCGACATCGCTGACGTGGGCGGCCGCGGTGGAGGTCGGGGCGGAGTACGTCTGCGTGCTGCCCGACCAGGAGGCCGATCTGGTGCGACATCTCGCCCAGGCCGCTGAGCGGAGATCGTCGACTGCCCGGTTCGGGGCCGTCGTGGCGGTGACAGCCGGGCCCGGCGGCGGTGGTGCCTCGGTGTTCGCGTCCGCGCTGGCGCAATGCGCAGGAGACGCCCTGCTGATGGATCTCGACCCGTGCGGGGGCGGCATCGACCTGCTGCTGGGCTGCGAGTCCGCTCCCGGCCTGCGCTGGCCGGACCTGACCGTACAGAATGGCAGGTTGTCCTGGACGGCGCTTCGCGAGGTGCTGCCCCGCCAGCGGGGCGTTCGGGTCCTGTCGGGTGGCCGCGCATTTCACGAGATCGACCCCGGCGCGGCGGGAGCGGTGCTCGACGCCGGTCGCCGTGGTGGTGTGACGACGATCTGCGACACCCCCAGGCATCCCGGCCCGGCAGCGGTGTGTGCCGTCCAGCGCGCCGATCTGGTGATCGTCGTGACGACGTGCGATGTGCGGGGCGTCGCCGCCGCCACGGCGGTGGCTGCGGTCGTCCGGACCCTGAACTCCAACATCGGACTGGTGGTGCGGGGACCCGCCCCCGGCGGCCTGCACGCCGCCGAGGTGGCCGCCGCCGCGTCGATGCCACTGGTGGCGGCGATGCGCCCGGAACCCATGCTCGCCGCGCGTCTCGAACACGGCGGGCTGAGGCTGCGGCGGCGGTCGCCGTTGGCGCGGGCATCGCGGCAGGTGCTCGATGTCCTGGGGCGATGCGTAGGGGATCGGGCAGCGTGAGCGGATCGCTGATCGATCGGGTCCGCGAACGGCTTGCCGCGGAATCCGGTCCGCTGCGGCCCTCCGCAGTCGCCGCGGCCATCAGAGCTGAGTCCGGGGGACTCCTCGGTGACACCGAGGTTCTGCACAGCCTGCGAGAAGTGGAGACCGAACTGCATGGCGCGGGGATCCTGGAGCCTCTCCTGCGGGCTGAGGGGACCACCGACGTCTTGGTCTCGGCACCTGGCGAGGTGTGGGTCGATGATGGAAAGAGTCTGCGGCGCAGCGATATCCGATTTGCCGATGAGGCCGCCGTACGTCGGCTGGCCCAGCGGCTGGCGGCCGGCGCCGGGCGCCGCCTCGATGACGCCCAGCCGTGGGTGGACGCCCAACTCGGCGCCGAGGCCGGTCGGCGATTCACCGTACGACTGCACGCCGTCCTTCCGCCGGTCGCTGCGGGAGGAACCTGCTTGTCGTTGCGGGTGCTTCGCCCGGCGACCCAGGATCTCTCCGCCCTGAGGGACGCCGGTGCGATCGATCCGGAGGCGGGACGGCTGCTCGATGCCATCATCGCCGCTCGACTCGCCTTCCTGGTTTCCGGTGGCACCGGGGCCGGGAAGACGACATTGCTGGCGGCGGCACTGGCGGCGGTCGACGTCAACGAACGGATCGTCTGTGTCGAAGACGCTCCGGAACTGGCGCCGCGACATCCGCACCTGGTGCGACTGGTGGCCCGCAACGCCAACGTCGAGGGCGCGGG
>SYAB01000223.1 GCA_005787665.1 Actinomycetota bacterium | reverse complement strand
CAGCACCAATTTTTAAAGCATTAAAGACCGTTTCTCCTTGATATGTTGCAAACTTTTGACTGTTTACCAACATTGTTTCTGTTGCGTCCCTAACATCACCAAATTTAATACCTATAAGATCATCGTCGCGCCACGGCCCTGGGCCTGCAGGATCCGGCTGACCATCTCGACCTTGTCCAGCGCATGGGCGCGGTAGACGAACTGTTCGGTGGTGTCGTGGGTCGCCGAGGACTGCGGGGACTCTGCCCGGAGGTGGGTCGGCTGGTTCATGAAGGTGCGGGCCAGCGTGATGATCGGATCGGGCATGGTCGCCGAGAACAGCATCGACTGCCGGGTGTTCGGGGTCAGTTTGAGGATGCGCTCGATGTCCGGCAGGAAGCCGAGGTCCAGCATCTCGTCCGCTTCGTCGAGCACCAGCACCGACAGCCCGCCCAGTTGCAGGTGGCCCTGCTGGGCCAGGTCCAACAGTCGGCCCGGGGTGCCCACGATGACGTCGGCGCCCGCCTGGAGGGCTTCGATCTGCGGCTCGTAGGGGCGGCCGCCGTAGATCGAGACGACCGACAGGTCACGGCCGCCCTCAGCCTTGAGGTACTTCGCCGCGCCGACGAGGTCGGAGTAGACCTGCAGGCACAGTTCGCGGGTGGGCACGACGATCAGGGCGCGTGGGGTGCCGCTCAGCGGCGGCTGGCCCTCAGCGGTGATGCGGTGCAACAACGGCACGCCGAAGGCGAATGTCTTGCCCATCCCGGTGCGGGCCTGGCCGATCAGGTCGTCGCCGGCCAGCGCCAGCGGCAGGGTGAGTTCCTGAATGGCGAAGGCATGCTCGATGCCCTGCTCGGAGAGTGCGCGGACGATCTCCTCGCGCACCCCGAGCGAGGCGAAGCTGATCTGTTCGTGGGCGTGCAAATGCGTCATTGATGGTCTTCCGGTGTCGTTTCCTCGTACTGCTTCACGCGCGCACGAGTTGTCGACTTCGCGAAATGAGGGCCCCGCACCGAGGAGGGCGGGCCACCGCGTGCACGCACATTACCGCCCCCGATGATACCTGCTCGCCGACTACAGTGATGCCCATGGAAGCGACGCAGCCGGTTTCGGCCACGACGGTCGCGGCCGACCACCCCGGGATCAACGAGCTGTTCGCCCTGCTGGCCTACGGTGAGGTGGCGGCGTTCTACCGGTTGACCGACGAGGCGCGGATGGCCCCGGACCTGCGCGGCCGGATCAATATGGCGCGGATGGCGGCCGCCGAGATGGGCCACTACGAGGTGCTGCGCGCCACCCTGGAGGCCCGCGGGGTCGACGTGTTGCCCGCCATGACCCGCTACGCCCCGGTGCTGGAGCAGTATCACCGGCTGACCACGCCGAGTACCTGGCTGGAGGCCCTGGTCAAGACCTATGTCGGCGATGCGATGGCGGCAGATCTCTACTTGGCGATCGCCGGCTCGCTGCCCGCCGAGGTGGCCGACGTGGTGCGCTCCGTGCTCGCTGAGACCGTGCACTCGCAGTTCGTGGTGGCCGAGGTCCGCTCGGCGGTGAACGCCAGCGGTCGCCAGCGCAGCCGGCTCGCGTTGTGGGCGCGACGGCTGCTGGGCGAAGCTGTCACCCAGGCGCAGTTCGTGCTGGCCGACCGCGACGAACTGGTCGACCTGGTGCTCGCCGGCGGTGGCCTGGGGCAGGTGACCGAACTGTTCGACCGGCTGCAGCGCACCCACGACGAGCGGATGCGTCAACTCGGCCTGGCGTGATCGGTCAGCGGTTGCAGGTGGTACTGCGCCCGAAGTCGGTCTGCCGCGCCACCGTGGCACCGGTGGCGTCGGTGATCCAGCAGTTCAACTGGCTGCCCGAACTGTTGGCGGTCACGTAGTTCACCGGGACGCCCGGCACGACGGACATGGTCCAGGGCAGCGTGACGTTGCTCAGGGTCTGCAGCGTCCCGGTCTCGTCGGCATAGACCACGGTGACCGGGTCGTCGGGCCGCTGGTTGCCGGCGATGGTGTAGACGATCTCGCGGAGATCCTGGGGGGCGGCGGCCGAGATGCTGTCGGCCTGCACCCGCACCGGGATCTCCGGCGCGGGCCCGGCGTCGGGGACGACGGTGGCCACGACGGTGCGGTGTGCGCCGTTGCCCTCGCCGGTGATCTCCGCGGAGATGGCCGCGCCGCCGGCCTTGATCACGCACATGGTGGCCGCGACGGTGGATGCCAGGCCCAACACGGTCATGGCGATCCGCGGCCAGCGCGGCGTCGGGGAGGTCACCAATTCAGTCTGGGCCGCCGCGGCGGCGTCGAAAACCCGCCGCACGCAGGCGTTGTCATGCTGTTACCGCAGCTTGACGCCGCGTTAGTCAAACCGGCGCCCCCGGGGCGGACCGGTGTCCACTAGCCTGCACTCAGACGTGCACGACGTGTACGAGGAAACAGGAAAGGGGCCGGTGTGGAGGTCAAGATCGGAATCTCGGACAGCCCGCGGGAACTGGTGTTCAACAGCGACCAGACGCCGGAACAGGTCGAGCACCTGATCAAGGCGGCGCTGGCCAAGGGCGATGAGGACGTTCTGAGCCTGACCGACGACAAAGGCCGCCGATTCCTGGTGCAGACCGCCCGGATCGCCTATATCGAGATCGGTGCCGCCGACGTGCGCCGGGTAGGGTTCGCCTGAGCTGATCAGCCCCGGGTCAGTGGCACGTGCGACAGGCCGCCCCAGGCGAACGCCACGGTGCCCTCCACCGCGGCGTCCTTGGAGATCGGCCGCTCGGCGTCCAGCCAGTAGCGCGCGCAGTCCACACTGATGCCGACCAGGCCGACCGCGATCATCCGGGCGCGGTGCGCCTCCAGGCCGGAATCTCGGCTGATCAGGTCGAACACCGCGTCGGTGCACGCTTCGGTGGCGACTTTGACCTGCGCGGCGACCTGCGGTTCGGTGACGTTGTCATTCTCGAAGATCAGCCGGTAGCCCTGGCTGTCGTGCTCGATGAAGTCGAAGAACGCCTGTACCGCCGCCCGCAGGCGTTGGCGGTTGTCGGTGGTGGTCCGCAGGGCCTGCCGGACCCCGGACACCAGAATGTCCACGTGCTGCTGCAGGACCGCCAGATACAGGTCGAGCTTGCTGGAGAAATGCTGGTACAGAACGGGTTTGCTGACGCCGGCCCGCTCGGCGATCTCGTCCATACCTGCTGCGTGGTAGCCGCGGTCGACGAACACCTCGCTGGCCGTGACCAGCAGCTGGTCGCGGCGTTCGCCGCGGGGCATCCGGCCGCCGCGGGCACGCTTGCGCGCGGCCGTGCCGGTCAGGTTGCTCATCGTCATGACCCTACCTGCGGCCCGACACGCACCGTGCCCCGGAGTCGCCGGACCGGGCGCTGTGCCATCCTGGTTCGGTGACCAACGAGCCGGGCCCTCGCGGGGGTTCCCGCGTACCCGTGCTGCGCAGCGAGTGGAACGAGCCGTTGCGCGCCCTCCGCGACCCGATGGCGGAGGACAGCGGCCGGCCCCGGTCCAATCGCGACGAGCACCGCGGGGTCCGCAAGCAGAGCTGGCTGGGCCGGTTCGTGGCCACCTACGGGTGGCGGGCCTATGCGCTGCCGATGCTGGTGGTGCTCACCGGCGTCGTGCTCTATCAGACCTTCGCCGGCACGACCGTCCCGGTTGCCGAGGAGCCGGTCAAGGGCCCGCCGACCATCGGCTCGCTGGGCACCACCATCATCGGCGCGCCGCCGCGGGGAATGACCGAGTTCGACGCCAGCCTGCCCACCGGGCAGCTGCCCACCGGCGGTGCGTTCGCCGCCTCCGGCGACAAGACCTGGCGCGTCGTACCGGGCACCAGCGAGAAGGTGGGGGAGGGCACCGCCAAGACGTTCACCTACACCGTCGAGATCGAGGACGGTATCGACACCGAGTCCTTCGGTGGTGACGAGGGCTTCGCCCGGATGGTGACCGAGACGCTGAGCAATCCGAAGAGTTGGACGCACAACCCGCAGTTCGCCTTCCAGCGCATCGACGACCCGGGCGTCAAGCCCGATTTCCGGGTGTCGCTGACCACGCCGATGACGGTGCGGGAGGGCTGCGGCTACGAGATCGAGATCGAGACGTCCTGCTACAACCCGGTCTACGGACCGGACGCCGAGCCGCGGGTCTTCATCAACCTGGCCCGCTGGGTGCGCGGCGCGATGCCGTTCCAGGGCGACATCGGCTCCTACCGGCAGTATCTGATCAATCACGAGGTGGGCCACGCCATCGGCTACAACACCCACGAGCCGTGCGAGCGCAACGGGGCGCTGGCCCCGATCATGATGCAGCAGACCTTCTCGACCGCGGACAACGACGCCACCCGCTTCGACCCGGAGTCGGTCAAGCCGGACGGCAAGACCTGCCGGTTCAATCCCTGGCCCTACCCGATCGCCTGATGGCGACGCGGGGCGCGAACTCGCGAGTGTGAGGCCTACGCAGGCGCCGGGGCCCGATTCTGTGCACAGCCCACACACTCGGCGACAATGACCCCATGCCCCTGCCGCCGCTGGTCGACCCCGCCGCGGAGCTGACCCCCGCCGAGGTCGCCCGCTACAGCCGGCACCTGGTCATCCCGGGGTTCGGGGCCGACGCCCAGAAGCGGCTCAAGAACGCCAGGGTGCTGGTGGTGGGCGCCGGTGGGCTCGGGTCGCCGGCCCTGATCTACCGGGGGGCCGCCGGCGTCGGCACGCTGGGCGTCGTCGAGTTCGACGTGGTCGAGGAGTCCAACCTGGGACGCCAGATCATCCACGGCACCTCCGACGTCGGGCGCTCCAAGGCCGCCAGTGCCCGGGACTCGCTCGCCGAGCTCAACCCGTTGGTGGACGTTCGCCTGCACGAGACCCGGCTGGACACCGGCAATGCCATCGCGCTGTTCGAGCAGTACGACCTGATCCTGGACGGCACCGACAACTTCGCCACCCGCTACCTGGTCAACGACGCTGCGGCGCTGGCGGGTAAGCCCTACGTGTGGGGTTCGATCCACCGGTTCGAGGGCCAGGCCTCGGTGTTCTGGGCGAACGCCCCCGACGGCCGCGGCCTGACCTACCGCGATCTCTACCCCGAGCCGCCGGCGCCGGGCCTGGTGCCGTCCTGCGCCGAGGGTGGCGTGCTGGGCATCGTCTGCGGGGCGATCGCCTCGGTGATGGGCACCGAGGCGATCAAGCTGATCACCGGCATCGGCGAGACCCTGCTGGGCCGGCTGCTGATCTACGACGCGCTGACGATGTCGCACCGCACCATCGGTATCCGCCGGGACCCGGCGGCCCCGGAGATCACCGGCCTGGTCGACTACCCGCAGCTGTGCGGCGACGCAGGTGACCCAGACGCCGGCGTCACCCCGCAGCAGGTGCGCGACCTGCTTGAGGCAGGCGCCGACATCGTCTTGATCGACGTGCGCGAGCCCGCCGAATGGGAGATCAACCGCATCGACGGCGCCCGGCTGATCCCGGCGGCGACCATCGGCACCGGTCTGGCCGGGTTGCCGCGCGACGTCATCCCGGTGCTCTACTGCAAGACCGGGGTGCGCTCGGCGGCGGCGCTGGCCGCGGTACGTGCCGCCGGGTTCGCCGACGCCACCCACCTGCGGGGCGGGATCATCGCCTGGGCGCGGCACTGCGATCCCGACATGGCGACGTACTGACGGCCCGGTGACGACGCATTGTCGACGGCACGCCTTACCCTGACGATGTGATCGACGAACCGCCGCCCGAGCACGTGCTGGCGGCGTTCGGTCAGAAGGGCGGCCGACCCGAGGCGCTGGGGGACAGCTGGGAGGGCGGCTGGCGCTGCGGCGAGATCGTGCTGTCGCTGGTCCCCGACCACGCCCGCGCGGCCTGGTCGGCCAAGGTCCGCGAGACGCTGTTCGTCGACGGTCTGCGCCTGGCCCGCCCGGTGCGCTCCACCGACGGACGTTACGTGGTGTCGGGCTGGCGGGCGGACACCTTCGTCTCCGGTGAGCCCGAACCCCGCCACGACGAGGTGGTCTCGGCCGGGGTCCGGCTGCACGAGGCCACCGCGACGCTGGAACGTCCCCGGTTCCTCACCCAGGCCCCGGTGCCGCCGTGGACCGAGGTGGACGTGTTCACCGTTGCCGATCGCGCCGCCTGGGACGACCGGCCGTTGCAGAGCCTGCCACTGGGCGCCCCCGAGATCCCGGAGTCCGAGGACCGGCAGCACTCCACCGAACTCGTCACGCAACTGGCCGGGCTGCGCAAGCCGACCAAGGCCGCCAGCCAGCTGGTGCACGGAGATCTTTACGGCACCGTCCTGTTCACCGGAACCGCCGCTCCCGGCATCACCGACATCACCCCGTACTGGCGTCCGCCGTCGTGGGCGGCCGGGGTCGCCGTCGTGGACGCGCTGTCCTGGGGTGAGGCCGACGACGGGCTCATCGAACGTTGGGACGCGTTGCCCGAGTGGCCGCAGATGGTGTTGCGCGCCATGATGTTCCGGCTCGCCGTGCACGCGTTGCACCCGCGCTCGACACCGGAGGCCTTCCCGGGGCTGCTGCGCACCGCCGCTCTGGTCCGGATGGCGGTCTAGCCGAAGTCGTGGCGCACCGCCGCCAGAGGCACCCGGCCATCGGCGGCCAGTACACCCTCGGCGCGCAGCAAGTCGAGCTGACGTGCGGCCAGGTGCGCGGCCGGCCGGCCGGTCGCGGTGATCACCCGGTGCCAGGGCAGGTCCGAGGAGTCGGTGCGCATGATCCAGCCGACGATCCGCGGGCTGGAAAGCCCTGCCGCGCAGGCGATATCCCCGTAGGTGGCCACCCGTCCCGGCGGGATCGCGGCCACCAGGGCGCGCACCGACTCCACCTGGGCGTCGGTGATCCGGGCCATCTCAGCCCAGCATGTCGCGGATGACGCTGGCGGTCTGGGCCGGATCGGCCAGCGGCACCATGTGCCGGCAGCCGAACTCCACCAGGGTGAAGTCGGCACCCAGTTGTGTCGACAGGCCCTCGATCAGCGCCTCGGTCACATACTGCGGATCACTGAACTCCGCCCGCACCAGGGTCGTGCGAGTCCCCCTGTGCGGCAACGTGATATCACGCGCGAGTTCGCTCCAGTAGGACATCATCGCCGGCGGGAAGACCCGCCAGCCGTAGCGGCCGTTGGGCAGCGCGACCAGATGGTGGTCGCACTCGGCGTCCAACTCCGCCGGCGCCACGTCGGCCCATGTCCCGGTGGCCTTCTCGGTGCGGGCCTCGGCGGGGTCGGTGTAGTCGGGGGAGGCCAGCATCGCCGCGGCGATCTCACCCATCCAGTCCCCGTCGAGGCCGACGGCCGGATCGAGCAGCACCAGACCGGAGACCAGGTCCGGGCAGGCGGCCGCCAGGTGCAGCGCCACCGCGCCGCCGAAGGAGTGCCCGACCACCAGGACCGGGCCGTCGGCCTCCCGTTCGATCAGACCGGCCAGCGCGGTCACGTTGGCCTCGATGGTCCACGGTGCCGCGTAGGTCGACCGGCCGTGCCCGATCAGGTCAGGCGCCAGCACCGCGAACTCCGGCAGGTAGCGGGTGGCCAGGGTGTGCCAGCGCCCGCCGTACCCGGTCAGCCCGTGGATCATCAGGATGCGGGCCGGGCCGGGCGGGCCCCAGCGGTTCAAGTGCAGATTCCTCACGCGCCTATGCTGCCAGTATGGGGTCGGGGCAGGGGCACGCACTCACCTTCCGCAGTCTGGGCGGGGCTAGTACCGTCACCGGCTCCAAACACCTGCTCGAGTCGGGCGAAACCCGGATCCTGGTGGACTGCGGTCTGTTCCAGGGAGTCAAGAACCTCCGCGAGCTCAACTGGGCCCCGCTGGCGGTGGAACCGGAGAGCATCGACGCCGTCATCGTCACCCACGCGCACCTCGATCACACCGGTTATCTGCCGCGGCTGGTGCGCGACGGGTATCGCGGGCCCATCCTGTGCACGCCGGCCACCGCCGCCGTTGCCGAGATCATCCTGCGCGACAGCGCCTACCTGCAGGAGCGCGATGCGGCGTTCCTCAACAAGCACCGGGCCTCCAAGCACCACCCGGCCCTGCCGCTCTACGACGGCGAGGACGCCCGCCGCGCCGTCGAGTTGTTCGACACCCATCCCTTCGGGCGGGAGTTCACCCTCGCGGCGGGCCCGACGGTGCGGTTCCGCCGCGCAGGGCACATCCTCGGGGCGTCCACCGTCGACGTGTTCTGGCAGGGCCGCCGGATCGTGTTCACCGGCGACCTCGGCCGCTACGACGACCCGATCATGTTCGACCCGGAGCCGGTGCCGTCGGCGGACTACCTGGTGATGGAATCCACCTACGGGGACCGGGTCCGCGAGTCAGGCGATCCCGTCGACACCCTCGCCGATGTGATCGACGAGACGGTCGCGCGCGGCGGCACCGTGGTGGTGCCGGCTTTCGCCGTCGGCCGTGCGCAGACGCTGCTGTACTACCTGTGGACGCTGCGAGAGGCCGGTCGGCTGCCCGACGTCCCGGTCTATCTGGACTCCCCGATGGCCATCAACGCCAGCGACCTGCTGGGCACCTACGCCGGCGACCACCGGCTGGCACCGGGGGTCTACGAGGCGATGTGCGCAATGGCCGTCTACACCCGCGACCCCGAGCAGTCGATGCGGATCTCCGCGAGCCGCGAGCCGAAGATCGTCATCTCAGCCAGCGGTATGGCCACCGGCGGACGAATCCTGCACCACCTCAAGGCATTCGCACCGGATCCGCGCAACACCATCATGATCACCGGCTACCAGGTTCCCGGTACCCGCGGGGCGTCGATCGTTGCCGGGGAACGGTTCGTCCGGATCTACGGCGAGTGGGTCCCGATCAACGCGCAGGTCGCCAACCTCGCGATGCTGTCCGCGCACGCCGACGCCGACGAGCTCGTCCGCTGGGCCAAGGGGTTCACCGCGGCGCCGAAGGAGGTGTTCGTGGTGCACGGCGAACCGGGGCCGGCCGACACGTTGCGACGGCGCCTGGATCACGAACTCGGTTGGCAGGCAACGGTTCCTCGGCCGAATCAGATGTTCGAGCTGTAGTCCCGGTCCGGGTCGCACTCGCCGAGCTTCGATTCGGCAGCCTTGCGCACGGCGAGGCTCCGCTTCGGACGTGCGCCTGGCGAGTTCGCTTCCTGCTCGGACACCGGCATCCTCCTACCCGGATCCTGTCGGCGCGCCATGTTGTGCGACTACTTGCCCGATTTTCGAATCATCCCTGGTTGCCAGGGTGGGCCTGGGGGCCCGGCGGTGTGCCGTACCGAATTCTGTCGGACCCGCATGATGTCATGCCTGTCATGACCGCCCCGACGCCCGAGGACCTGCTGAGTCCCGGCGCGCGCGGCACCATCCGGGTGCTGGGCGGCCCGGGCACCGGGAAGTCCACCCTGCTGATCGAAACGGCGGCCACGCAGATCGCCACCGGCCTCGACCCCGCGTCGGTGCTGCTGCTGACCCCGGGGCGGCTGGCCGTCACCGCCCGCGGTGCGTTGACGGCGCGACTGCTCGGCGCGCGCCCCGGTGACGGGGAATTGACAGTGGTGCGCGAGCCGTTGGTGCGTTCGGTACACAGTTACGCGTTCTCGGTGCTGGCCGCCGCCGCCGAGCGGGCCGGTGATCCGCCGCCGCGGCTGGTCACCGGGGCCGAGCAGGACGGCATCATCCGCGAACTGCTCGCCGGTGACCTCGAGGACGGGGCGGCCGGCTGGCCGGCCGAGCTGCGCCCGGCGCTGACCACCGCCGGGTTCGCCACCGAACTGCGCGATCTTCTGGCCCGCTGCGCCGAGCGCGGGGTGGACCCGACGGACCTGCGTCGGCTCGGCCGTGTCTCCGGCCGGCCCGAGTGGGTGGCCGCGGCCCGCTTCGCCCGGCAGTACGAACAGGTGATGCTGCTGCGGGCCTCGGTGGGTACTGCGGCGCCCCAGGCCTGTGGTCCCGCGCTGGGCGCGGCCGAATTGGTGGGCGCGGCGCTGGAGGCGCTGTCCGCCGATGCCGATCTGCTGGAAGCTGAGCGGGCCCGGATCCGGCTGCTGCTGGTCGACGACGCCCAGCACCTCGACCCCCAGGCCGCCCGGTTGGTCCGGGTGCTGGCCGCCGGGGCGGATCTGGCCGTCGTGGCCGGCGACCCCCACCAGGCGGTGTTCGGTTTCCGCGGCGCCGACGCCGACCTGCTTCGGGCGCAGACCCCGGCGGTCGAACTCACCGAGTCGTATCGCTGCGGCCCGGCGATCGCCCGGGCCATCGCCGGGGTCGCCACCCGGCTGCCGGGGCCGGCGGCCTGGCGTGAGCTGGCCGGCAGCGGGCCGGATGGCAGTCTCACCGTACGGGTGGCCGAATCGGCGCACGCCGAGGCCGCCATGATCGTCGACACGGTGCGCCGCGTGCATCTCCTCGACGGGGTTCCGTGGTCGCAGATCGCGGTGATCGTCCGCTCGCCCGCCTCAGCCGACGGGATTCCGCGTGCGCTCGCGGCGGCCGGTGTGCCGGTCACCGAGCCCACGGTCGGTGCCCCGGTCGGCGAGCATCCCGCCGTTCGCGCACTGCTGACCGCGCTCACCGCCACCGCCGGCGGTCTCGACGGCGAGCAGGCGCTGACCCTGCTGAGCGGACCCATCGGCCGGATGGACCCGGTCAGCATGCGTCAGTTGCGCCGCGCACTGCGCCGCGCGGCCGACGACCCGGACCGCCCGGCGGCCGAGCTGCTGGCCGGCGCGCTCACCGGTCCGGTTCCGCGGCAGCCGGCCACCCTGGCCGGACCGGTCAAGCGGGTGCGGGGGGTGCTCGGGGCCGCGGCCCGCGGACATCGCGGTCACTCCGATCCGCGCTACGCCCTCTGGCTGGCCTGGGAGCGCAGCGGCCTGCAGCGGCGCTGGCTGGGTGTCGCCGAGCGCGGCGGCGTCGAGGGTGCCCGGGCCGAACGGAATCTGGCCGCGGTGACGGCGTTGTTCGACGTCGCCGACGACTATGTCGCTCGCACCGCCGGGGCGTCCCTGAACGGGCTGCTCGACCATGTCGCGGCATTGACTCTGGCGCCGGTGACCGACGCGGCGCCCGCCGCCGACGCCATGGCGGTGCTCAGCCCGCACGCCGCGCTGCACCGCGACTGGGACACGGTGCTCATCGCGGGCCTGCAGGATGGCCTGTGGCCCAACACCACTCCGCGCGGCGGCGTGCTCGGCACCCAGCGGCTACTCGACGTCCTCGACGGGCACGGCGACGAGGTGTCGGCCCGGGCCCCGCTGCTCGCCGAGGAACGCCGGCTGCTCATCTCCGCGATGGGGCGCGCCCGGCGCCGACTGCTGATCACCGCCGTCGACAGCGACGCCGGCGACGATGTGACCCTGCCCTCGCCCTTCCTCGCCGAGGTGGCCGCGCTGGCCGGCGACAACACCGAAACGCCGCTGCTGCCGGAGCCCGCACCGCAGATGCTCTCGTCTACCGCGGTGGTGGGCCGGTTGCGGGCCGTGGTCTGCGCACCCGCCGGCGCCGTTGACGACGGTGAGCGTGCCTGCGCCGCAGCACAACTCGCCCGGCTCGCCGCTGCCGGCGTGTCCGGCGCGGACCCCGCCCAGTGGCACGGACTGGGGGATCTGAGCACCGACGAGCCGCTGTGGGAAGGTGACCACCGGGTCACCCTCAGTCCGTCGACACTGCAGACCCTCACCGACTGCCCGCTGCGCTGGCTGGCCGAACGGCATGGCGGCACGAGTGCGCGGGCCCTGAATTCGACGCTGGGGTCGCTGGTGCACGCCCTGCTGGCCGACTCCGGCCGGACCGAGGCGCAGCTGGTCGCCGAACTGGAAACCCTCTGGGCTGCATTGCCGTTCGAGGCGCCGTGGCATGCCGCCAACGAACTCCAGCGGCACCGCGCGATGATCGCGGCATTCCAGGCCTGGCGGGAGGCGACCCGCCACGAGCTCACCGCACTGGGGACCGAGGTGCCGCTGGAGGGAACCCTGAGCGAGGCGGCCGACGGGTCGCCGGGGGTCGCGGTCCGCGGCCGGATCGACCGGCTGGAACGCGACGCGCAGGGCCGCATCGTCGTCGTCGACGTCAAGACCGCCAAGACCCCGGTCACCAAGGACGACGCCCAACACCACGCCCAGCTCGGGCTCTATCAGCTGGCCGTGGCCGCCGGACTGCTGCCTGACGGAGACCAGCCTGGTGGCGGCCGTCTGGTCTACGTCGGAAAGCCCTCGGCGAGTGGGGCGACCGAGCGCGAGCAGACCGCGCTGGGTGCCGATGCCGCCGCCGGCTGGCAGGAGAGCGTGCGCACGGCCGCGGCCGCCACCGCCGGTCCGCAGTTCGCCGCCCGGGTCAACGACGGTTGCGCACACTGCCCGGTCCGCCCGTCCTGCCCGGCACACGATCGGGGTCAGCCATGACCTACAGTCCCGCCGAACTCGCTGCCGCCCTTGGTCTTCCGTCGCCCACCGACGAGCAGGCGGCGGTGATCGCCGCGCCGCCCGGCCCGCTGGTGGTGGTCGCCGGGGCGGGCGCCGGCAAGACCGAGACCATGGCGGCCCGGGTGGTGTGGCTGGTGGCCAACGGGTATGCCGAGCCCGGCCAGGTCCTCGGGCTGACGTTCACCCGCAAGGCGGCGGGTCAGTTGCTGCGCCGGGTGCGTTCCCGGCTGTCCCGGCTGTCGGGACATCTCGGTGTCGAGCCGCCGGGCGCCCCATCGGTGAGCACCTACCACGCCTTCGCGGGGTCGTTGCTGCGCGAGTTCGGCCCGCTGTTGCCGATCGAGCCGGACGCCCGGCTGCTCACCGAGACCGAGCGCTGGCAGCTTGCGCTCGACGTCGTCAACGCCCACTCCGAGCCGCTGCCGATCGACAAGAGTCCGGCCACGGTCACCGGCATGGTGCTGCGGCTGTCCGACGAACTGGCCGAACACCTCGTCGGCACCGCGGACCTGCGCCACACCCACGTCGAACTCGAGCGGCTCACCCACACCCTCCCGGCGGGCCCGCGCCAACGCGGCACCGGGCCCAACCGGCGGCTGCTGGACATGCTCGAGACGCAGACCGAACGCGCGGCGCTGGTGCCGCTCATCGACGCGCTGCACGCCCGGATGCGGACGGCCAAGGTAATGGACTTCGGCAGCCAGATGGCCGCCGCGGCGCGGCTGGCCGACTCCTGCCCGCAGGTCGGCGAGGCGCTGCGGTCCCGCTACCGGGTGGTGCTCCTCGACGAGTACCAGGACACGGGCCACGCCCAGCGCATCGCGCTGTCGGCATTGTTCGGCGGTGGCGCCGACGAGGGCCTGGCGCTCACCGCCGTCGGCGACCCGATCCAGTCCATCTACGGCTGGCGCGGGGCCTCGGCCACCAACCTGCCCCGTTTCACCACAGATTTCCCCACCGCCGACGGGACACCGGCGCCGACCCTGGAACTGTGCACCAGTTGGCGCAACCCGCCGAGGGTGCTCGAGTTGGCCAACGCGGTCTCCACCGAGGCGCGCCGGCGGTCGGTGGCGGTGCGCCCCCTGCGGGCCCGCCCCGACGCCCCCGACGGCACGGTGCGCTGCGCCCTGCTGCGCGACGTGGCCGCCGAACGGGACTGGCTCGCCGATCACATCGCCGCCCGCTACCGCGACGCCGACGCAGCCGGCGAGGAGCCGCCCACCGCCGCGGTGCTGGTCCGCCGCAACGCCGACGCCGGACCGATCGCCGAGGCGCTCGGCGCCCGAGGGGTGCCGGCCGAGGTGGTG
>SYAB01000222.1 GCA_005787665.1 Actinomycetota bacterium | reverse complement strand
GGAAGGCCGGCCGCGGCTTCTTGACCGGCGAACTGGTGGGCGGCACCGCGGTCGGCGGGATGGCCGTGATCGACGGCTCCGGCCGGCGCAGCAGGATCACGATGATCGCGACGGCCAGGGCGACGACGACCGCGACCGCGCCGGCGGCGATCAGCGCGAGGAGTCGGTGTCGCCGGCGCCGGTTACTCGTGCGACGGGTGTTCGTCCGTGAACTTCGAGGCATCTATCAGCAAAGCCGCTGGGTAGCGAGGTCGATATAGCGGCCCACGGCCGCCTCGGCGTCCAGCGCCGCGGGTGTCTGCGGTGACGCGGCATGCGCGTCGGCGACATCGCTGCGCACCATGGGTGCGACGGAGTCCCGTACCGCCTGGTCACTCTGCCCGGCGGCACGGGCCTGGCAGACGTAGGAGCCGATGCTGAGCGCCCGCAGTTCACTGGAGGGACGCACGCCGGCGGCGGTCAACCCGTCCAGATACTCGCGCTGCGCCGGGGTGAGAGCCACCGTGCCGGACTTCCGGTCGTCGGTGGGCGAGGACCCGACGTCGACGCCATCGGCGTAGCGCGTGGCCTGTTGCTGGGACGGCAGGGCCACCGAGCTGATCAGATCCCCGCCCGAACCACAGGCCGCCAACAGGCAGACGGCGGGGAGGACTCCGGCAAGCGCCACCCGGCGGGAAGCGGGGCGAAGGGCTCGCATCAACCCGCCAGCGGGTTTGCTGGGCGATCCCCCGTCCGGACCATGCACGCTCCCCACAGTACCGCCTTGGCGCGTTCGCTCAAGGCACCAACGGGTCCCGGATGGCTAACGGAACGACCTACTCCGTCAACCGGCTCAACCGATGGCAGCGGAGATATCACCGGCCATCGCCCCCAGCTGACCTGCCCAGTTACCCCAGTCGTGGTTGCCGCCGGTGGGGAAGTCGAAGTGGCCGTTGCGGCCGCCGATGGAGCGGTAGTGCGCGTAGAACGTCCGGTTACTGCCCTGCGCCTCGGCACAGGCGCCGATCATCGCCGCGGGATCGCTGCAGGCCACCGTCGCCGGGCTGAACACCCAGAGTCTGGTGTTGTTGTTGACCAGGAGCTGAATGTGGACGTTGGGGTCGTGGAACTTCCACCGGCCCAGCTGAGGCGCGCCCCACATGGCGTCGATGTTCGCCCCGCTGGCGTTGATGCCGTTGGAGATGAGCCCGTTCATCTGGGTGTTGGATGGGGTCAGGAAACCCGACAGGGACCCCGCGTAGCTGTACCGGTCGGGCCGGAAGGTCGCCAGGGCCATTGCGGCATAACCACCCTGAGCCGCCCCGACGATCGCGTGCCGGTTCGGTGCGAGGCCCTTGGTGGCGGCCAGGTAGTTCGGCAGCTCGTCGCCCAGGAAGGTGTCCCACTGCTTGCTGCCGTCCAACTCCCAGTTGGTGTACATGCTGTAGGCGCCCCCGGCCGGGGCGGCCACCGAAAGACCGCTGCCGGCCAGGGCGTTCATCGCGTTGCCGGCCGTCACCCAGTTGCTCACATCGGGAGCGGCGTTGAACGCGTCGAGTAGCACCACCGCGTGCGGGCCGCCACCCTGGAAGGCGACCGGGATGTCTCGGCCCATCGCGGCCGAGGGAACCATGAGGTACTCGACCCCGGCGGCCGAGGCGGCCGGGGCGGTCGCGCCCCAAACTCCGAGCGTCAGGACCGCAGCGCCCACGACGCGGAGGAATTTCGTCAGGCCCATCGTCATCTCAATACCCGCCTCACCACGCTCACCCCGGGGTCATCCCTAAGAATCGTCGCCCCGTAGTGAATCACACCGGCGAACGGGCAGGCCCGGGATTGGTTGCGATAGCCCGGGCCGCGCCGACCCGGGCGTTACGGGCCGGTCGCCGGGAGCCCCGTGTAGGGCGGTCGATCCGGCGGCGGCTTGGCCAGCCCACACCGCATCAGGTCGTACTCGGGCACCCGGTCGATGCGGTATCGGGTGAACTCCCAGGCCCGGTTGAGGTTCCCGATGAACCGCGGCCGGGTCATCGGATCCCGGATCGACTTCAGCATCTCCTCGGTCTGCGGGCAGGTCAGGGCGACCCCGGCCTGCTCGATCCAGCCTTCGTCGAGGTACTGCGGAATCCAGGGCCGCTCCTTGAGCCACGGACCCTCGGCGACCGCCCAGTCCGGGAACAGGTTCTTGTCGTGGCCGATCCGGCCGTCCTCCAGTCGCGCCGTGTGGGCGGCCAGCGGGTTGGCCAGTCCGATCTGGTCGATCACCCGGGTGTCGAGTCCGACGTTCATCCCGAGCATTCCCAGATTGGTGAAGAACACCGTGTGCGGGGCGACCTGGCGGCGCCAGGTGTCCATCGGCACCCCGGGGGGCGGCGCGGTGGGCGGTAACGCGGGCACCACGTCCCAGACGTCGTAGTTCCCCGACGGCAGCAACAGCGCGCCGTCAGGGGTGTTGTTGATGGCGACCAGCACCGACCGCATCCGCGGGTAGTCCAGGTAGTCGGCGGCGGTCAGCGGATGGGCGTGCCCGGTCGCCTGGGAGTAGAACTTGCGCTCGTCGACGATCCCGGAGTACGTGACCCGGGTGGCGTCGGCGCCCATACCGGGCGATGCGGCCGCCCACAGCGCCCAGCCGGCGACGGCCAGCCACAGCGCCGCGCTGACCGCGCCGGGCAGCCGGCCCTCCTCGCGGGCGAACCAGCGTCCGCCCGGCAGTGCCACCGGGATGACCGAGACCGGAGCAAGCAGGCAGAACAGCGGGGCCAGCAGCACCCGCCCGTGCATGAAATCGCCGCCCTGACGGATCCAGTACATCCCCTGCACCACACCGCTGAGGAGCATGAACACGACCACCGCCGAGGGGCTCTGGATCCGAGCGGCCAGCCGGATCCGGCCCGCCGGTGCGGGATTGCCGCGTCGGGCAGCGAGGGTCGCCACACCCAGTCCGGCCAGCAGCAACACCGGCACCCACAGCGCATAGGGCGCGGCGAAATTTGCCAGATACACCAAGCCCTGATCCCATTTGCTGCCGGTGGCGTCCTTGGCGATCGCGGTCTGCGGCACCAGCAGCCCGTAGTAGCCCATCCGGAAGATCTGGTAGCCCACCGGCACCAGCCCGCCGGCCGCGACGATCACCGCGCGGCGCCGCCACCCCCGTTCGGCGATCAGCATCATCACCAGCGCCGCACCACCGATGAGCGCCAACTCCGGGCGCACCAGCACACTCAGGCCCGCCACGAAGGCAAGCAGGCCGACGAACCAGATCCGGGCTCGCGCGGCGGCCTGTTGCGACCAGCAGACCAACATCCACCAGAGCAGCCCCAGCCACCCGGTGACCAGACCGTTCTCCAGGCCGGAGGTGGCGAAGTCGCGGGCCGGTGGGACCGCGATGTAGACCAGCGCGCCGGCCGGAAGCAGGACGGCACTGCGTCCGAGCAGGCTCGGCGCGTACAGCCGGGCCGTGCCCAGCATGACCATGACCACCCCGGCGACGCTGAGGGTCAGCGCGAGCGCAAGCGCGACGTACTCAAGCCGCAGCGGGCCGCCGACCAGGCTGCCCAGATACACCAGGTAGGTCCACGCCGTCGAGGTGTTGGACTCCACCCGCTCGCCGGCGTTGAACACCGGGCCGTTGCCGGCCAGCAGGTTGCGGATGGTGCGCAGCACGATCAGTCCGTCGTCGGCGATCCAGCGCCGCTGCCACGCGCCCCAGGCCCACAGCGCCGACACCACCGCCACCGAGACCCACAGGCTGATCCGGGTCGACACCGAGAAGGGGAAGGCCGGCCAGATCCGGCGATCGGGGGCTGCGTTACCCGAAGACGACGGCGGCAATGACGGTTCCGATCCAGGCCAGGGCCAGCAGTTGCAGAACCCGGTCGCGCAACGCGATCTCCTCCGGCTCACCGGCCATCCCACCGTCGACATCGACCGCATAACGCAGGATGGCGACGGTGAACGGGATCATTGAGATGACGTACCAGGATCCGGCGTTGTCGTCCTGCTCGAACGCCCACAGTCCGTAGCACAGCACCACCGCGGTCGCCGACAACGTCCAGACGAACGTCAGGTAGGTGCTGGTGTAGCTCTCAAGCGACTTGCGGATCTTGGCGCCGGTGCGCTCGGCGAGCTGCAACTCGGCGTAGCGCTTGCCGGCCGCCATGAACAACGACCCGAAGGCCATCACCAGCAGGAACCATTGCGACAGCGGGATTCCGGCGGCCACGCCGCCGGCGATGGCCCGGATGAGGAAGCCCGAGGAGACGATGCAGATATCGAGTACCGGCTGGTGTTTCAACCCGAAGCAGTAGGCGAGCTGGATGACCAGATAGACCGCCATCACCACGGCCAGCTGGGGAGTCACCGACCACGCGATCGCCAGGCAGCCGACACCGAGGGCGGCGGCGATGCCGTAGGCAAGTCCCACCGGCAGGACGCCGGCCGCAATCGGCCGATACCGCTTGGTGGGGTGCTCGCGGTCGGCCTCGACATCCCGCGCGTCGTTGACCAGATAAATCGACGACGAGGCCATGCAGAACACGACGAACGCGATCGACACTTTGACGGCGACGTCGCGGTAGTCGTACTGGACGTGCCCGCCGAGAGCTGCCAGCGGAGCCGCCAGCACCAGCAGGTTCTTCACCCACTGCCGGGGCCGGATCGCCTTGACGATGGCGGAGAAAAGGTTTCCCGGCGGCCCCGCGACCTTGGTCTCACCCGTCGCGCTCATGTTCCCCTTTCCGGCCGCCGAGGCGTGCCGTCACCCGCGCGACCGTGGCCCCGACGGCGATCCCGGCCAGCACGTCGGTCGGGTAGTGCACACCGAGCACCAGGCGCGAGAGCGCCATCAACGGCACCACCGCCAGCGGTAACGGCGACCCGGTGGCCCGGCACAGCAGCATAGCCGCGGCGGTGCTCGACGTTGCGTGCGCCGACGGAAAGCTCAGCGAACTGGGCGTGCCGACGTTGACGGCGATATCGGGATGGTGCGGTCGGCGCCGGCGCACCGCCAGTTTGATCACGATGGCCGCCGCGTGCGCGGCGACCGCGCCGACCCCGACGAGCAGCCAGTCCCGTCGGCGGCGGGGCACCAGCAGCGCTCCGATCCCCGACAGCGCCACCCAGCCCGCGGCATGCTCACCGAAGTGCGACATGGCCCGTGCCACGGTGAGCGTCGTGGGAGTGGCCAGCCTGCGCTGTACGGCGACCAGTGCCGCAACCTCTGCGACGGACTCAGACCCGGCCGATTCAGACCCGGCCGATTCAGACACTGAGCGTCGATTCGTCCAGCAGCAGACTCTCCCACCTGCTCCGACTCGACAACTCCGGCAGCGCATGACGGTAGACCTTGCGCAGGTGGTTGTAACGACGGGCCAACCGGACGTGCTGGCGCAGCGACGCCTTGAGCAAATCGGTCATCTTGGCCCGGTCACGCTGCCGGTAAACCACTCCGCGTCCGTCGGCCGTGGTGACCGTGACCCCGTCGACATTGCACAGCAGGAACCATCGGGCGTCCTGGGTGGGCACGTTGAGCTGGGGCCGCCGGTGATGCTCAGGATCGGCTTCGCGCAATTGGTGCAGCAGTCCGCGAACGAGCCGGAGTCCGATGGCCGGCGGCGACACCGGCGGCTGGTGGACCCTGGTCCGGCCACTGGGCGGGGGAAGTGCCGTCGCACCCGGCAGGACCACCGCATCCGGGTACTGCTGGCGCATTGCGCGAACCTCCGGCAGCGCCGACTCGAGAATCGAGAAGATGTGTTCCGGGCCCGCCAGGAAATCCTCGATCGCCTTGTTCTGGATGGCGACGGTTGAATACTCCAGGCACAGAAGGTGTTTGAGGGTCGCCTTGATCGAGCTCTTGATCAGCCCACCCACCGGGGCGTCCCAGTGCAGCGCCGAGACCACCAGCCGGTTGCGCAGGTGGAAGTACGCCTGCCAGTCGATGGCGTCGTCCTTGTCGCTCCAGGCCATATGCCAGATCGCCGTGCCGGGCATGGTGACGGTGGGGTAGCCGTGCTCACCGGCCCGCAGACCGTAGTCGGCGTCGTCCCACTTGATGAAAAGAGGCAGCGGCTGGCCCAGCTCCTCGGCTACCCGGCGCGGGATCATGCACATCCACCAGCCGTTGTAATCGACGTCGATACGCCGGTGCAGCAGCTTGCTGCGGCCCTCCTCGTCGTCGGCCTTGCCCTCGCCGCTGAGCGGAAACTTGGCGAAGTCGTGGTCGTAGGCGGTGTGCGGGGCGTTGGTCCACATGAAGTTTGCCCGGTTGATCACCTCGCCCATCACATGCAGGTGCGACGGTTCCTGCAGGTTGAGCATCTGGCCACCGATGAGGGTGGGGGTCTTGGCGAACCGGCTGAGCGCCAATGCCCGCAGGATCGAATCCGGCTCGATCCGAATGTCGTCGTCCATGAACAGAATCTGTTCGCAGGCCGTGCTCCTCAGCGCCTCCAGCATCACCCTGCTGTAGCCGCCCGAGCCGCCCAGGTTGGGCTGGTCGTGAATCGACAACCGGTCACCCAGACCGGCAGCCGCCTCGGCGAACCCCGGGTGCGCAACGGCCTTGTCCGTCCCCTGGTCGACGACGATGACGGCGCCGATCACCTCGTCGACCGACGAATCCGACGTCAGTGCGCGCAGCGCGTTCACGCAGTCGGCGGGCCGGTTGAAGGTGGGGATGCCGACGGCGATGTCGGCACGCCCGGGTGCCGGGATCGGGGCGTACCAGGCGGCGGCGTGCATGGTGCATTCGGTGTCGGTGGTGATATCGAACCAGATCCAACCGCCGTCCTCGAAGGGCTCCAGTCCGACCTCGAATTCTGCTGCAGCAGAACCAGATCCGTCGCTCACGATCTCCACTCCACCCACGCTGATCCGAGCGCCGGTGGCCTTGGAGCGGTACACGTCCACCCGGGCAGACCCGGTCAGCTCCACGCGCAACACCACAGATTCCAGGGTCGACCAGCGCCGCCAGTAGCTCGCCGGGAAGGCGTTGAAGTAGGTGGCGAAGGAGACCTCCGACTCCGCACCGATCTGCAAGGTGGTGCGGGTGACGGCATGGGCCCGCCGGTCGTTGGTCTCAGACTCTTCGATGTAGAGCTTGCGCACATCCAGCGGTTCGCCCGGACGCGGCAAGATGATCCGGGCGAGCAGACTGACGCCCCTGTGCTCATCTGAAGCGGTTGGGCCGCTGGGGATTTCACTCATGAAGTACTGCTTCCCTCTGCGCCTTCGGCCGTCAGGGGCGCTCCACTGCGCAGGTGGGGAGCCAAGACGTTGTCGTACATGTTCAGGGCGCTCGCGATGGCCATGTGCATGTCAAGGTACTGATAGGTGCCGAGCCGTCCGCCGAACAGCACGCCCGCCGCGGCCGTCTCTGCCTTCGCGAGCGATCGGTACGCGCTCAGCATGGCGCGGTCCGCCTCGGTGTTGATCGGGTAGTACGGCTCGTCATCGTCACCGGCGAAACGGGAGAACTCCCGCATGATGACCGTCTTGTCAGCGGGATAGTCG
>SYAB01000221.1 GCA_005787665.1 Actinomycetota bacterium | reverse complement strand
TCGGTGTCCTGGAACTCGTCGACCATGACGACGGGCCAGCGCCGGCTCATCCGCACCCGGGCCGGCGCATCGGGGCGGGACAGCGCCTCGGCGAGCCGGGTGAGCAGATCGTCATAGCCCAGCACGCGCTGCCGGCGTTTGCGGATCTCGATCTCGGCACGCACGGCGTGGGCGAACTCGATACAGGCGGCGGCGTGGCTGCCTGGCTCGGGGTCGGCCGGACGCAGTTCCGCCGACCCGTTGCCGACCGCCTCGCGGGCGATCTTCAGCGCCTTCTTGTAGTCCAAAGGTGGTTCGTCGCGCAGGGTGCCGAACCGGGACAGGTACAGATCGTCGACGACCTCGACGATCAGATCGTCGAGGCTCTCCACGAGGTCGACGCCGGCGTCGCTGTCCCCGGCGATGCCCAGCGAGCCGAGCACCAGGTTGCAGAACTGGTGAATGGTGGCGATGGTGGCGGCGTCGAAGCCGGCCAGCGCGTCACCGAGGCGCTCGGCCCGGGCAGCCAATTCCGCCTCGGTCCCGGTCAGCAGATGCCGGATCACCTCGTTGTGCCCGCCGGCGTCGGGATCCCTGAATGCCGCCACCGCGTCGGAGATCTGCCGACGCACCCGCTCCCGCAACTCCTGGGTGGCGGCCCGGCTGAAGGTGATGAGCAACATCTGGTCCAGGCTGGCAACGCCTTCGGCGATATAGCGGGTGACCAGGCCCGCCAGGGCGAAGGTCTTGCCGGTTCCGGCGCTGGCCTCCAGAACCGTGGTCGAACCCGGGGCGGGCAAGTCGCCGAGCAGGTCGAAGGTGCTCATCGGTCCCCCCACAGCGTCTCGAACAACGGCCGCCACAACCGCGCGGCATAGGCCCCCAGTCGGGTGTCCTCACCCGGATACTCCTCGCCCGGCCGCACCGGCTCGAGCAGCTCCGACAATGCAGCGCCCGACCCCCACACCCGCGCGTGCGGCGGGTGCTTGTCCTCGCCGGGGAAGGTGTCCTTGGAGCGCCAGTGGTAACCCGCCGCGTAGACCGGGTCGCCCCCGCCCATCCGGGCCTCGGCCCAGGCGTAGGAGGTCTTGATCGGCAGCGGAATCGGCTCGCGGCGCCCGGCGTCGTAGATGGCGACCAGGTCGCGCAGCAGGTCTACAGCCGGGACGGCCGGGCGGGTGAGGACCTCCCGCCGGGTACCGTCGCCCTTCTTCCGCCGGCCGATGCAGACCGCCGAGAAGTCCCGGTCGGGGTCGTGAGCAGACAGGGCGAGCAGCGGGATCCAGGACGCCAGCAGATGCTTGGCGCCCAGCTTGGAGTAGGTGGCCTCGACCAGTTGGTCGCCGAACAGTGGTGACACCGTCCCGGTCAGGCACCGGCCCGCGCCCAGGTCGATGTCGACATCCACCGCCCGCGGGGGAGCCGACCGGAAACCCAGCGCCTCCGCGGCCAGTTGCGCGGCCCGGTCGCGGATCTTTCGGGCGGTGCGCCAGCCGATCTGGCCGGGAGGCAGTGTGCCGCGGCACCATTCGGTGTTCAGGGCGCGATCCGGGGTCATGCCGCCGAGAATGTCGGTGAGCATCCGGTCGCCGACCGTCCACTCCTCGAGGGCGTTGATATCGACCGGGATGGCGTCGGCGACGCCCTCGACGTCGGCGGGCAGGGTGTAATCCAGGGCCCGGAAGAACCCCTTCACCGGATCCTTGAAGAACGCGACCAACTCGGCCAGCGACACATCACCGGGTTCCGGCGGTGCCGGCAACGCAGCGGCGAAGCGGGGCCGCGGCTCGCGCTCGCCGCCCGCGGCGGCCGCCGCTCTCAGTGCCGTCGCATCGAAGGTGAATGGCCGGCCCGGGTCGGATCGGACCACCGCGCCGGGTGTGACATTGCGAATATCAAAGGGCTGCAACGGATGCTGCGTAATCACCCGGTCGCGCACGGGGAGCTCGATGGTCAGGTCGAGGGCGTCGATCAACTCGGCCAGCGGCACCGCCGGGGGACGTTCGTGTCCGGTGTACTCGTTGCTGCCGGTATAGGTGATGACCAGTGTCTCGGTCGCCGCGCAGACGGCATCGAGCAGAAGCTGGCGGTCCTCGGAGCGGATGTCGCGTTCGCCGGTCCTGGGATCCCGGGCCAGCACGTCATCCCCGTCGACCGCTCCGATCCTGGGGAACACCGCGTCATCGAGGCCAACCAGGCACACCACCCGGTGCGGCACCGAGCGCATCGGCTCCATCGTGCACACCGTCAGGGTCCCGGTGCGGAAGTTCGCCCGGGTGGGCCGGCCCGCGAGGTGGCGGCGCAACAACTGGTGGATGTCGGAGAGGCGCAGCGACGTCTCGGCCCGGGCACCGGCCCGCGCCAGGATGTCGTTGAACTCCCGTTCCACCTGGCTGAACTGCCAGGCGTCGCCGTCATCGACCCGGGTCAGCGACTCGATACCGGCGATCAGGGCGGTCATCCACTGGGTCAGCGGCCGGGTCCCGGTCAGCGAGTCCGCCGTCTTCTGGAGCCGCTCGACGAATTCGCACAGTCGTCCGGCCAGGTCGACCCGGTTGCTGCCGACGTCATCCAGCGGCAGGGTCGCGTCGATCCAGGCCTCCGAGTCCTCCGAGAGGGCCACGCCCGCCAGGATGCGGTCGAGGCCGAACCGCCAGGTGTGGTGGACGAAGCCCAGCCCGTAGGGGGCCCGGTGATCCTTGTCGAAACCCCAGCGGATGTTGGACTCCCGCACCCAGTCGGTGATGTCGTCGAGATCGTCGTCGGTGAATCCGAACCGGTACCGAACCGGGTCGGACTGCAGCAGGTTGAGCACCGCGCTGGCGGTCACCCGGCCGTCGGCCAACTCGAGCAGCTGGGAGGCCACCGCGAGCAGCGGGTTGGTCTGGATCAGCGAACGGTCCGCGAGCCGCACCCGAAGCTGGTGGGCCGGGTGCGCCCCGGGCACCACCTCGCCGAGCCCGAAATCGGCGGCGATCAGCGGCGCGTAGGTCTCGATATCCGGACACATCACCAGGATGTCGCGGGGCTCGAGCGTCTCGTCATCGGCGAGCAGACCCAAGACCACCTCGCGCAACACGTCCACCTGACGGGCCGGGCCGTGACAGCTGTGGACCTGCACAGAACGGTCGTCGGGGCGCAGGCTGCGTCCCCGCGGCCGGACGGCGTTGGCGGCGATATCGGACTGCAGCCAGCCCAGCAGGGTGGCGGGCCGGGCCTCGCCGGTGAGGAACTCGTCGGTGGTGCCCGGCCCGGCTTCCATCCGCGGCAGGCTGCGCTGCAACTCACGCAGATCCCGTCCCAGGGTGGCCAGCAGCGGGTGGCGGACATCGCGGTGGCTGGTGTCCGACTGGCGCGGTATCACCCCGGTCAGCCCGGCGAGGACGTCCCACAGGTCGGCGCTGGGGTGCGGCAGCCACAGGTGCACGTCGTGGCGCACCGCCAGCGCCTCGATCAGCTCGATATCGGTCCGCGACAGCCGGGTGTAGCCGAACAGCGACACCCGCCGGGGTAGCGCGCACCCCGAATCCCTCAGCTGGGCAACGGTTTCGGCGTGCCGGACGTGGGGGGGATCAATGCCCATCTCCGCCACCAGACGGCGCCACAGTTCCGGTTGCCAGGACAGGTCCGCGTCGAGACCGTCCTCATCGCCGGACAGCCAACCGGCCGACAGTTCGGGTCGCTGGCGCGCATAGGAGGCGAACAGCCCGGCGAGCCGGCGAGCCACCGCGTAGCGGCGGCCCTGCCGGAGTTCCCGTTCGGATTCCGACGGGCTGAACCGGCCCAGGTGGGCCGCCAGGGTCGCGCACCAGGGCTCGTCGAGGGTGGCATCGATGACCTCCAGCAGCGGCCAGGTCATCGCCTCCGGGGACCACGGGTCGTCCTCGCGCGTCCCGGCGATCTCGGCGATCAGCGATGCCGGTGACCGGAACGAGACCCCCGCGCAGACGCCGTCGGCACCCGTGCCGCACCCCAGTCGGTGCGACAGCCGCTGGGACAGCCAGCGCTCCACCCCACGGGCGGGCACCACGACGAGTTCCTCGGCGAACGGATCGGGTAACGGCGTGGCCAGCAGATTCCCCAACCCGTCCGCGAGGACGTCGGTACGTTCCGCGCGGTGTATGTGCAGGGCCATCGCGACCACCGTAGACCGGGTCTCCGACAGACTCGGGTCGATACACTTGCCCCGATGCGGGCCGAGCGATTCGATTTCCCCAATGCACACGGTCAGCAACTGACCGGTCTGCTGGAGTCCCCGCGCTCTGAACCGGTGGCCTATGCCCTGTGCGCGCACTGCTTCACCTTC
>SYAB01000220.1 GCA_005787665.1 Actinomycetota bacterium | reverse complement strand
TCCGCGCAGCCGAATACCACCGCGGTCGGTCGCTGGGCGACGGCCAGGCTCGCCCGATGCGCGATGCTCTGGCTTGGATGCTCGGGGTTGCCGGCAACAAAGCGCTCGTTACCCTCCTTGAGTGCTGTCCATGCTTGCGCGGGGCTGGTTTCTGACATGGCCCGTATTCTGCAGCACCGACTTCCCGGCGGGGCGGCGATGAACATCCCGGCGGATGAACTTCTCGGTTGGTACTCAGAAGCCGCCCGGGACCTGCCATGGCGGAATCCCGGTGTCAGTGCGTGGCAGATCCTGGTAAGCGAGTTCATGCTGCAGCAGACCCCGGTCGCGCGGGTGGCGCCTCTCTGGGTCGAGTGGGTGAGCCGTTGGCCCACCCCCTCGGCAACCGCGGCGGCCGGTGCCGCCGACGTGCTGCGCGCCTGGGGAAGACTGGGCTACCCGCGGCGGGCCAAGCGCCTCCACGAGTGCGCCACGGTGATCGCCGCCGAACACGCCGACGTGGTCCCCGACGATGTGGACATCCTGCTTGGGCTGCCCGGTATCGGCGCCTATACCGCTCGAGCGGTGGCATGCTTCGCCTACCGCAAGCGGGTCCCGGTCGTCGACACCAATGTGCGCCGGGTCGTGGCGCGTGCCGTCCATGGCCGGGCCGACGCCGCCAACGCATCGGTAGCCCGCGATCATGCGGACGTCGAAGCACTTCTGCCGCAGGATGATTCGGCACCCGTCTATTCGGCTGCCCTGATGGAACTGGGCGCGACGATTTGCACGGCACGGGCGCCCAAATGCGTGCTGTGCCCACTGACCCACTGTGCCTGGCGGCACGCCGGCTACCCGCCGGGGGACGGTCCGGCTCGCCCCGCGCAGCGCTACGCCGGCACCGACCGGCAGGTCCGTGGGCGTCTTCTCGACGTCCTGCGGGCCGACGCGGGTCCGGTGGAGCGGGCGCGGCTGGACTCGGCCTGGCTGATCGACACCGGGCAGCGCGACCGCGCGCTGGACTCCCTGCTGGTCGACGGACTCGTCGAGCAGACCGCCGACGGACGTTTCGCGCTGGCGGGCGAAGGCGACGATGCGGGCGCGTAGCGCCCGCGGAGGAGCGCAGGGCGGGTGGGCAGTGTGGGTTCTCTATCTGGCCGCCGTCGTCAGCGGCGGGGCGATCGTCGCCCGCGCGTTGAGCCCGGCGTTGGACGAAACCCCTCGGTTGGCCGCGGCGAGCGTGCTGGCCTACGGATGTTTCGGTGCCGCCGTCGGCTGGCTGTTGGGCCGGATCAGCCCCCCTCCGCGCCTGCCCGCGACCACGCGCTGGCTCGCCTTCCTCTGGGGCGCATTCGCCGCGGCGGGTTTCGCCATACTGGCCAACACCGCGGTTCGGGACCGCTTGGCGGCCGACGGAAACCCAGACGGATGGCAGCAGTGGGCACCTTTCATCGAGGAACCTCTCAAAAATCTGGGTATCGCGGTGGTTCTGCTGCTCGCGACAACCCGGATCCGCGGCGCGCTCGACGGTCTGGTGGTGGGTTCCCTCGTCGGCCTGGGTTTTGAGGTCGTCGAGAACATCGCGCAGTCGATCAACAACGCCGTCGCCGGTTTCCCGGTCGGTCAGCGTGACAACCTGGGGTCGCTGGCCACCGACGTCGTCCACGAGGTGGTACGTCGGAGTTGGACGGGGCACATCGTGATCACCGGAGTGGCCGGTTTCGGCATCGCCTATCTGATGACGGCCCGCGACAGCTCACCGTTGAGGAAGTGGGCGATCGCCGGGACTCTGGTGGCCACGGCCTTCCTCGCACACGTCCTGTGGAACTCGCACCGCTTCGGGATTTTCTATGTGGTCGGACAGTTCGCCGTCCTGGTGCTTTTCGTCTTGCTGGTCAGGCATGGACGCGCCCGCGAGGGACGAGGAGCGACCTAACCGCGTTGCGGCTGAATCCGGGATAGGAACGCCTCGACGGAATCCCGGTAGATCTGCGGGGCATCCTCGTGAACCAGATGACCCGACCCCGGCACATGCACGTAGGTCGCCCTCCCGTCGGCCTGTTCGCACATCAGCCGCATCTGTCCTGCCGGGGCCACGGAATCGTCGGCCTCGATCAGCAACGCCGGCGCGCGACCCGCATGCCATTGTTGCCAGAAGTCGCGGGTGCCCCACTCCGCGGCGATGGCGATCCACCGCTCGGGCTGGCCGTGCATCCGCCAGCCGGTCGCCGTACGGTCGAACGCTTCGAGGAAGTAGCGGCCGGCGAGCGGACCGAACTCGGCGAACACCTCGTCCTCGGACGGGAACTCCTCGGGCAGCGCATGCAACCACGGCTCCCACGGGCCGGTGGTGCGGCCGACGAAATCGGGCGCCATATCCTCCACGACGATCCCGCTGACCAGATCGGGGCGCTCGCCGGCCAGGCACCACGCGTGCAAGCCGCCCATCGAATGGCCGATCAGCACGGCCGGCGCACCGACCGACTCGACGGCAGCCCCCAGTTCCTCGACGAAGGCCTCGGTGCTGACGGGTTCCGGCCCGGCCACGTCGCGGCCGCGGTGCCATGGGGCGTCGTAGGTGTAGACCGCTCCCAGCCGCGACAGCCAGGGCACCTGCCTGCTCCACGTGCTGCCGCGCCCCATCAGTCCGTGGACGAGAACCAGGGGGCGGCCGCTGCCGCCACGATAGGTCAACGGTCCGGGCATCACCGTTTCATCTTCCGCCGTACCGTTCGGCGGCGAACGGGACGGTAGCCTTAGCCGCATGGCCGTGGTCAAGATCAACGCAATCGAGGTTCCCCCGGGCGCCGGCCCGGAATTGGAGAAGCGGTTCGCCCACCGCGCGCACGCCGTCGACAACCAGCCCGGATTCCTCGGGTTCCAGTTGCTGCGGCCGGTCAAGGGTGACGATCGCTATTTCGTGGTGACCCAGTGGGAGTCCGAGGATGCCTTCCAGGCATGGGCCTCCGGCCCGGCGATCGCGGCCCATGCCGGGGAGCGGGCCAACCCGGTGTCGACAGGGGCCCAACTGCTCGAATTCGAAGTCGTGATGGACGTTGCCGGCTCCGACACCAAGCTCTAGGCGGCACCGGGCGGCCACACTCGCCGCCACCCTGGCCGTCACCGCATGCCTGGCGACCAGTTGCGCGCCCGGACCGGCTCCCAACGCCAACGCGGGCGTAAGGATCGAGACGAACACCCCGCAGGGAGTGCGCGCCCAGCAGGTCATGGACATGCTCAACTCCGACTGGCCGATCGGGGAGGTCAGCGTCAAGACGCTGGCCGCACCCGACATGGTCGGCCCGATCGAGACCACCATGGAGCGACTCTGGTGGGACCGGCCCTACGCGCTGACAGGGGTGGACATCGGAGCCGGCTCCGCCCGGCTGCATCTGGTCAGTTCGTTCGGCGCTCAGCAGGACATCGAACTACGCACCGACGATCAGACCATGGTCACCCGACTGGTGGTCGACACCCGCAAGCCGACCATTACCTCGTGGCAGGACATCGACTCGGCGCTGAGCCGGACCGGAGCCCGCTACTCGTGGCAGGTCTCCAAGGTCGATGACGGGATCTGCACCAAGGTAGCCGGGACCAACACCACCGAATCCCTCCCGCTCGCTTCGATTTTCAAAACCTACGTGCTCTTCGCCGTCGAGGAGGGGGTGCGGGCAGGCAGGCTCCGGTGGGACGACACCCTCACCATCACCAGCGAGGCCAAGAAACTGGGCTCCTCGGGATTCGACGACCTACCGCCGGGATCACGGATCACCGTTCGGCAGGCAGCCGGAAAGATGATCGCCACCAGCGACAACATGGCCACCGACCTGCTGATCGAGCGACTGGGCACCCGCGCGGTCGAGCAGGCGCTGATCGACGCCGGCCACCACGACCCCGCCAGCATGACGCCGTTTCCCACCATGCGCGAAATCTTCTCGGTGGGCTGGGGCAACCCCGACGTCCGCGAGCAGTGGAAGACGGCCGACCCGGCTACCCGCGCAATCCTGCTCGACGAGGCCGACTCCCGCCCGTACGAGCCCGATCCGCAACGCACGCACTCCCCGGGCTCTGCCTACGGGGCGGAGTGGTACGGCAGCGCCGAGGACATCTGCCGGGTGCACGCACGCCTGCAGCACAACGCGGTCGGCCCGGCAGCCCCGGTGCGCGACATCATGTCCGAGGTCGCCGGGATCGATCTGAACCGGACCGAGTGGCCCTATATCGGCGCCAAGGCCGGAAACCTGCCCGGGGACCTGACCTTCAGTTGGTATGCCGTCGACCGCACCGGCCAGGCCTGGGTGGTCAGCTTCCAACTGAACTGGCCCCGCTACCACAGCCCCAACGCCGGGGGCTGGGTGATGACGATCATCAAACAGGTCTTCGGCATGCTGCCGGACTACCGCTGAGGACGACCGCGGGCGGCCACCCGGTGAGGTGACCGCCCGTCGGTTCGCATCCGGTCTACTCGGTGGTCGCGGCCGCCAGATCCGGCTCGGCAGCTTCGCGCTTGGGTCCGCCGGTGAAGGTGAACGTGGCGTCCTCCCCCACCCCCTCGCCGTTCCAGTTGTCGACGTCGACGGTGACCAACTGCCCGGGGCCGACCTCCTCGAAGAGGATCTTCTCGCTCAGCGCGTCCTCGATCTCGCGCTGGATGGTCCGCCGCAGCGGGCGCGCCCCGAGGACCGGATCGAAGCCGCGCTTGGCCAGCAGCGACTTGGCCTTGTCGGTGAGCTCCATCTCCATGTCCTTGGTCTTGAGCTGCTTGGACACCCGGCCCACCATCAGGTCGACCATCTGGATGATCTCGTCCTGAGTCAGCTGGTGGAACACGATGATGTCGT
>SYAB01000219.1 GCA_005787665.1 Actinomycetota bacterium | reverse complement strand
TCGGCCTCCGACCGGTGGATCACCGCGAGCGTTCGGGCCTTGAGCCCGAGTCCCTCGAAGTACGAGGTCGCGCGGTCGGCGATGCGCTCGGGGTGCTCGTACGCCGCGGCGGCGGGGATCACCACGACCTCCTTCGCGCCGGCCACTGCCGCGAGGTCGGTGTCCAGCTCGCGCGGGTTCTCGGCAGCAGCCCGGATGGCGGGTTCGGTGATCTCGTGGAACACCATCCGCCGAACCGGGACCCGCGGCTTCAGGGTCTGCAGCAGGTGCCAGGCGATCGCCTCTCCCTCGCGGTCGCCGTCGGTGGCCAGATACAACTCGTCGACGTCCTTGAGCAGACTCTTGAGCTCGGTGACGGTGGCCTTCTTATCCGGGCTGACGACATAGAGCGGCTCGAAGTCGTGGTCGACATTGACGCCCAGCCGGGCCCACGGCTCCGACTTGTACTTCGCCGGGACATCCGCGGCGGCGCGCGGCAGATCCCGAATGTGACCGCGGGAGGATTCGACGACATAGTTGCGGCCCAGATAGCCCGCAATCTTTCGGGCCTTGGTGGGCGACTCGACGATGACGAGCCGCCGAACGTTGCCGTTCGTGCGGTTTACGGGCCGGTCGTCGTCAGCCAACTGCGCCTACGCTCCACTTCTGATCGTGCCCAACAGATGCCCCCGGGCTCCTGACAATTTCGCACCCCCACACTGCCCGACGCAAACCGGCCCCCCGCCGGGAGCTTGTCAGACGCGCGGCCAGGCCGCCAGGGCCTCGATACCGTCCGGGGGCTCGCCGACGGTCTCCACCAGCCGTGACAGCCTTCTTCGGCCGCTGATTCGCAAGGCCGGCCGGGCCCCGCGGGTTCCGATCAGCGTCGGCGCGATCCCGACCCGCATCAGCGCCGAGGCCAGCGGGGAATGGGTGTCGGGCGCATGCTGATCCAGGGCCAGCAGATAGCGGTCCGCCTCCGGGCTGCCGCCTGCCAGCGTCCACGCCCGCAGTTCCCGGGGTCCTGGCAGCCACCGGGGCGGGACGGTCTTGACCGCACCCCGGGTCCACTCCGCTGCGATCCCGGCCAAGCGGACATCCACCGCCGTCCGGACCAGCGGGCTGTCCTCCTCGGTGCGGGTGATCTCGGCCTGCAGGCCGGCCGCGACCATCATGTCGGCCAGCGCAGCAGCCCGCCAGGCCGTATCGACCACGACCGACAGCCTGGCGCTCCCACCGACGTTGACCACCTGTCCGCCCGCCGCCAGCACCCCGGTCAGGTCGGCGACCGCGGGCGGCACCGATTCGGCGGAGAAGAAGGACAGCTGGCTCACGACTCGACCCTAGGCGAGCCGGGCCGCCGCGCCGCGACGCCAAGCCGTACCCGGAAAAGAAGCACCCCCGCGTGCCCGTTGCGGGCTCGCGGGGGTGCTGACGTGGATCGTTGTCGGTCAGACGGCGCGCACGCCGGTGGCCTGCGGGCCCTTGGGGCTCTGGCCCACCTCGAACTCAACCCGCTGGTTCTCTTCCAAGGTGCGGAACCCCGACCCCTGGATCTCCGTGTAGTGGACAAACACATCGGCGGAGCCGTCCTCCGGGGCGATAAAGCCGAAGCCCTTCTCCGCGTTGAACCACTTCACAGTTCCCTGTGGCATTTTTCGTACTTTCCTTACTTCATCACTTCATCCGGGAGCGGCCCATCGATGATCCGAATGGGCCGGGCCGGTTCCGACCGCCATCCTTCGTGGATTCGTTCGGACTAACCGACCTACAGACCCTCGCAGGAACCGCGACCGCAACGTCGATCCTGCGAAGTGCCAGACACGAACACAGAAGCTGCGACCACCGTTATCCAATCACGTTCGGCGCGGTAAGGACAGTCTCGGCGACAATTCGGGGTGCGGGGACCGAGCGACGGGGAAGGGGTGCGGCGGTCGGATGGTGAGCTTCGGTGGCGATCTGCTGGCTGCGGTGTGCGGCGGCGCCGACGGTTCCCCGGTGGCCTCGCTGCGACACGTCGCCGAACTACCGGCCCGAACCGGCGAGGCGGTGGAGTGGCCGTCGTGGGTTCATCCCGAGGTGCGGGCCGCGTTGCGGACCCGGGGCATCGAGGCTCCGTGGTCGCACCAGGTCGAAGCCGCCGAGCTGGCACACGCCGGTCACGACGTGGCGATCAGCACCGGCACTGCGTCGGGCAAGTCGCTGGCATTCCAGCTGCCCATCCTCGATGCGCTGTCCCGCGACCCACGGGCCAGGGCGCTCTACCTCTCGCCGACGAAGGCCCTTGGGCACGATCAGCTGCGCGCCGCCCACGCGCTGACCGCCGCGGTGGCAGGGCTGCCGGATGTCGCTCCCACCCACTACGACGGGGACACCGCCGCCGAGATTCGCCGATTCGCCCGCGAACGCTCCCGGTGGCTGTTCTCCAATCCGGACATGATTCACCTGTCGCTGCTGCGCCACCACACGCGCTGGGCGGTGTTCCTGCGCGGGCTACGGTTCATCGTCGTCGACGAATGCCACTACTACCGCGGAATCTTCGGCTCCAATGTC
>SYAB01000024.1 GCA_005787665.1 Actinomycetota bacterium | reverse complement strand
GACAAGCTGCTGGCCAATATGGACGACGCCCGTTGGGACGCGGTGATCGCGGTCAATCTCGTTGCCCCGCTTCGGCTCACCGAAGGTCTGACCGGCAACGGCGTCATCGGACGCGGCGGGCGGGTCATCGGACTGTCCTCGATGGCCGGTATCGCCGGCAACCGGGGACAGACCAACTACGCGACCACCAAGGCCGGCATGATCGGCATCACCGCGGCGCTGGCACCGGTGCTTGCCGAACAGGGGGTGACCATCAACGCGGTGGCACCGGGTTACATCGAGACCGCGATGACCGCTGCGATTCCGCTGGCCACCCGCGAGGTTGGCCGGAGATTGAATTCGCTCTATCAGGGCGGTGAGCCCGTCGACGTCGCCGAGGCGATCGCCTACTTCGCCAGCCCGGCGTCCAGTGCCGTCACCGGCAACGTGATCCGGGTCTGTGGGCAAGCGATGCTGGGCGCCTGAGACATGGAGTGGCTCAACATGACCCGTGCGGCCGTCGGCGCACTCGGCTTCCCGCCACGCGGCGACCACCTTCCCGATCGGGTGCAGCGGATTGCCGAGTTGCCGATCGTGCGCACCAACGTGGCCGCCTACGCGGCTGCGACCGGGCTTCGCTACGGCGACCACGTCCCGCTGACCTACCCCTTCGTGCTCACCTTCCCCAGTGTCATGTCGCTGTTGACCGGCTTTGACTTCCCTTTCCCGGCGATGGGCGCTGTGCATGTGGAAAACCGGATCACCGCGTACCGGCCGATCTCGGTCACCGACACGATCTCCGTCAAGGTGCATGCCGAGAATCTGCGTGAGCATCGCAAAGGTCTGCTGGTCGACATGATCAGCGAGGTCTCGGTCGGAAGTGACCCCGCCTGGTATCAGGTCGCGACCTTCCTGCACCAGCAGCGCACCAGCCTGTCCGACCAACCCAAGCCGCAGCCAGTCGCATCGCCGAAACTTCCTGCACCCGATCGGATTCTGCGGATCACTCCCGCTCGCATCCGCCGCTACGCCGCCGTCAGCGGCGACCGCAACCCGATCCACACCAGCGCGCTCGGTGCCCGCCTGTTTGGCTTCCCGACCGCTATCGCGCACGGGATGTTCAGTGCCGCAGCGGTATTGGCGAACATCGAAGGCCGGATCCCGGACGCCGTCGACTACTCGGTGAAGTTCGGCAAGCCGGTGATGCTGCCCGCGTCCCCCGGGGTGTTCACCGACCGGGTGGCGGGCGGCTGGGATATCGCGCTACGCAACCTGGCCAAGGGTTATCCGCACCTGACCGCGACGATTCGCACCCGCTGACCCCGCTCAGCGCGCGGGCGCGCCCTTGAGGCCCCGCCAGAACAGGTTGACCAGCAACTCCGAGGCTTCCGCGACATCGGCGTCCCCGACACTGACCCGGGCCGCCACCGCCTCGCCGGCACCCACGAGGGCAACCGCCGTCAGGTGAAAGTCATTGCCGGGCTCGGGCTTACGGGTCCCGTCCTCCAGCAGGCGGGCGACCAGGTCGACGATCCTCTCGCGGCCCTCACCGGCGGTATGCGCGAACGCCTGGGAACTGGTGGCCTGGGTGTAGAGCACGATCCAGGACGCCCGGTTTTCGTCGATATAGCGAAGCACCGAGCCGATGGTGCTCCGCAGCAGTTCATGAGGGCTTTGCTGAAGATCGATCTCGGCGCGAACGGTGTCGATGAAACGGCTCAGCTCACGACTCAGGCACGCGCCGAACAACTCCTCCTTCGAGCCGTAGTACAGGTACAGCATCGGCTTGGAGATCTGTGCCTGCGCCGCGATGGCGTCCATCGACGTCTCGTGGTACCCGTTGGCCGAGAACATCTGGACGGCGGCGTCGAGCATCTGCTGCTCGCGAACCGCGCGCGGCAGCCGTTTGGTGCCACCGGCCCCAGCGGCCATCGAGAGGACTGGTCCTACCCGCCGCAGCGCGCGCTGGGGCCCTTGATACCGGCCATCCGCAGAACTGAGCCCTCCACCGCGGGCATCGCCAGTTCGCCGGCCTCCACCGCACTCTCCAACCGGTCCAAGACCGCCGGAACCTCGTCGGTGGTGATCCACAGCGCCACGTCGGTACCGGCCTGCAAAGCGCGCAGCACCGCCTCGGCCACCCCGTAGCGCGAGGAGATGGCAGCCATGCTGGACAGGTCGTCGCTGAACACCGGGCCATTGAAACCAGGGCCGCCGTAGCCGCCGCTGCGCAGCAGGTTCACCGCGGCCGCGCTCAGGCTGGCCGGCATGTTCCCGGTCAGGCCGGGCACCTCGAGATGGCCGATCATCACGCCGACCGGGCCTTCGGCGGTCAGGGTGCGGTAGGGCACCAGATCGCTCTCCATCAGCTGATCCAGCGGCGGAGTCATGACCACCCCGGCGGTGTGGGAGTCACCGGAGCCCGAACCATGACCGGGGAAATGCTTGAGGACCGGCAGGACACCGGCGTCGCGGAGACCGCGGGCGAACGCCCTGGCATACGTCGTGACCGTCGCCGCGTCGGCGGAGAACGACCGGTCGCCGATCACGGTGTTGGCGCCCTGGCTGGAGACGTCGACTACCGGGGCGAAGTCGACGGTGATGCCCAGGCCCCGCATCTGACGGCCGCGGCTCAGTGCCAACTGGTAGACCTCGTCGGGGGTCTGGGTCTGCGCCAGCGTGCGGGCCGGCGGTATCGCCCCGATGAGCGGGGCCAGCCGAGACACCCGGCCGCCCTCCTCATCCACACTGACCGCCAGCGGCAGCGGGCCCAGGTTGGCGATGTCGTTGAGGGTCCCGTCGGTGAGCATCGACAGATCGGTCCAGCTGCCGATCATGATTCCGCCGACATGGTGGGTGTTGACCACCGCAGTGGCGTCGGCGGCATTACGTACTCCCACCATCAGCAACTGCGCCAGCTTGTCGCGGGTCGACATATCCGCCAGCAGCGCCGCGCCGGCGCCACAGGCCGGCGGCGCCGGTGCCGAGGGCACCTGGATCGGCCCGGACATCGGCGTCACACTGGCCGACTGGGCGGCGCCGGACTCCGCAGGCGGTGCCGACGTGCTGCGTTGGGCCGGGGAGGAGCAACCCGCCAGAACCACGGGCACGGCGGTGAGCGCCACGATGGCGCGGACGGGGAGTGCGCGAGTGAGCATCCGCACATGCTGTCATGACCGTCACCGGAGTGGAAACCGCCGGGCGGTGCGCGGTGCGCCGCGTGCTAGGTTGACCAGCAGTTCCCCGGCTGACCAAGGAGTGCCGATCATGACCCGATTCGTGGTGCCCGCCGCCGCCAGCATCGTGGTCGGCCTACTGCTCGGCGCCGCCTCGGTTTTCGGCGCGACGCTGATGATCCAGCAGGACACCAAGCCGCCCTTGCAGCCTGGCGACCCGGCCTCCTCGGTGCTCAACCGCGTCGAGTACGGCAACCGCGGCTAGCCTGAGCGCCCCCACCGCCCCGCCGTCCGAGGTCGTGGCCGAACCCTCCCCGGCGCCGCTGTCCCGGCGCTGGCTGGCCGGGACCTTCGGTGTCGCGCTGGTGCTGTGCTTCCTGCAGTCCCCGGGACTGGTCTCCCCGGACACCAAACTCGACCTCACCGCCACCCCGCTGCGATTGCTGGCCCGCGCCGCGAACCTGTGGAACAGCGACCTACCGTTCGGCCAGGCCCAGAACCAGGCCTACGGCTATCTCTTTCCGCACGGGGCCTTTTTCCTGGTGGGAGACACCCTCGGGGTGCCCGGGTGGGTGACCCAGCGGCTGTGGTGGGCGCTGCTGCTCACCGCGGGTTTTTGGGGCCTGCTGCGGGTGGCCGAGGCGCTGGGCATCGGGACACGACCGGCCCGCCTGATCGCCGCGGCGGCCTTCGCGCTGTCCCCCCGGGTGCTGACCACCCTGGGCTCGATCTCCTCGGAAACCCTGCCGATGATGCTGGCGCCGTGGGTGCTGCTGCCGGTGATCCGGGCTCTGGGGGGGTCGCGGGGGTCGAGATCACCCCGGATGCTGGCCGGCCAGGCCGGGCTGGCCCTGGCGCTGATGGGTGCGGTGAACGCGGTGGCCAGCCTGGCCGCCTGCCTGCCGGCGGTGATCTGGTGGGCCTGCCACCGGCCCAACCGGCTGTGGTGGCGCTTCACCGCGTGGTGGGTGCTGGCGTCCGCGCTTGCCGTGACCTGGTGGGTGGTGGCCCTCGTGCTGCTGGGCCGGATCAGCCCGCCGTTCCTGGACTTCATCGAGTCCTCCGGGGTGACCACCCAGTGGACCTCGCTCACCGAGGCGTTGCGCGGGACCTCGGCCTGGACGCCGTTCGTCGCGCCTAGCGCCACCGCAGCCTCGTCGCTGGTCACCCAGTCGGTGATGGTGCTGGCCACGACACTGGTCGCCGCCGGCGGCCTGGCCGGGTTGACGCTGCGTTCGTTGCCCGCCCGGGGCCGGCTGGCGACGATGCTGCTGGCCGGGCTGATCCTGCTCACCGCCGGCTACACGGGTGGGTTGGGCGCACCGGCCGCCGAGCAGGTTCGCGAGTTCCTCGACGCGGCCGGGGCACCGCTGCGCAACGTGCACAAGTTGGAACCGGTGATCCGGATTCCCCTGGTTCTCGGTGTGGCGCACCTGCTGGGCCGCATCCCGTTGCCCGGCAGCGTTCCGCGCCCGGTATGGATCCGGGCCTTTGCGCACCCTGAGAACGACAGGCGGGTCGCCGCCGGAATCGTCGTGCTGACCGCCCTGGTTGTCGCCACCTCGCTGGCCTGGACCGGTCGGCTCGCCCCACCGGGAGCCTTCCGCGCGATCCCGGACCACTGGCGACAGGCAGCCACCTGGCTGGCCGAGCACAACACCGGCGCCCCGGCGCCGGGGCGCGTGTTGGTGGCGCCGGGGGCGCCGTTCGCCACCCAGTCCTGGGGGAACACTCATGATGAGCCGTTCCAGGTTCTCAGCGAATTCCCCTGGGGCGTTAGGGATTCCATTCCGCTAACGCCACCCCAGACGATCCGGGCGCTGGACTCCGTGCAGCGGCTGTTCGCCGCGGGCCGGCCGTCGGCCGGACTTGCCGACACCTTGGTCCGCCAGGGCATCTCCTACGTCGTGGTGCGCAACGATCTGGACCCCGAGACCTCGCGGTCGGCCCGGCCGCTGCTGGTGCACCGGGCCATCACCGGCTCGCCCGGCCTGACCAAGGTCGCCGAGTTCGGCGAGAAGGTCGGTCCGGGACTTCTCGAGGGCTTCATCTCCGACAGCGGTCTTCGACCGCTCTTCCCCGCCATCGAGATCTACCGGGTGGAGCCCCCCGGGTCACCACCCGGCAATCCCGGCGCCCCCTACCTGACACCCGCCAACGACATGGTGCGGGTGGCGGGGGGACCGGAGTCGCTCCTACGGATCGACGAGCGGCGGCGCCTGGAGGATCGGCCACCCCTCGGGCCGATACTGCTGAGCACCGATGCGCAGCGGGCCGGCCTGTCCCTGCCGCCCGGTCGCGGCGTCATCGTCACCGACACCCCGGTCGACCGGGAAACCGATTACGGACGCGTCGACGACCACTCCTCGGCGGTGCGTGCCCCCGGCGACCGGCGCACCACCTACAACAGGGTGCCGGACTACCCGGTTCCGGACGCTCCCCTGGTGGCGGGCAGCTGGTCGGGAGGACGGCTGAGCGCCTCGAGTTCATCGTCGGACGCCACCACATTGCCCAACGTGTCGCCCTCGAGCGGCCCGGTGGCCGCCGTCGACAAGGACTCCGCGACGGCCTGGGTGTCGAACTCGCTGGAGCCGGCCATCGGCCAGTGGCTGCAGATCGACTTCGACCGGCCGGTGACCAACGCCGCGCTGACGCTGACCCCGAGCGCCACCGCGGTCGGCGCGCAGGTGCGCCGCATCCAGGTCTCCACCTCGGGTGGCACCACGACCCTGGGCTTCGACACACCGGGCAAGCCCCTGACGATCGCGCTGCCCTATGGCGAGACGCCGTGGGTGCGCATCACCGCGGTGGGCACCGACGACGGCTCCTCGGGGGTGCAGTTCGGGATCACCGACCTGGCCGTGACCCAATATGACGCTTCGGGATTCGCCTACCCGGTGGATCTGCGGCACACCGTCGTCGTACCGCCGCCGCCACCCGGATGGCCGGTGGCGGCCTGGGACCTGGGCTCGGAACTGCTGGGCCGCGACGGCTGCGCCGACTCCCCCGACGGGGTGCACTGCGCTGCGTCGATGGCCGTGGCCCCCGAGGAGCCGGTGACGCTGAGCCGCACCCTGACCGTGCCTGCCGCGGTGAAGGCGACGCCCACGGTATGGGTGCGGGCCCGGCAGGGGCCCCGGCTGGCGGATCTGATCGCCCAGCCCGGCGCGGCCCGTTCGGCGGGTAACTCCGACCTGATCGACGTGCAGGGATCGGCCTACGCCGCCACCGACGGGGACCCGCGAACGTCCTGGACCGCACCCCAGGGCGTCGTGCAACACCTGGCCTCGCCCACCCTGACCGTCATATTGCCCCAGCCCGCCGAGGTCGGCGGCCTGCGACTGACCCCCAGCGCTTCGCCGCTGCCCACCCATCCGACCCTGGTCGCCATCGACCTCGGTGACGGGCCCCAGGTCCGTACCCTGAGTCCGGACTCCGAAGCGCAGACCGTCCCACTGCACCCCCGCCGCACCGACACCATCCGGATCAGCCTGCTCAACTGGGACGACGTCATCGACCGCACGGCACTCGGCTTCGATCAGCTCAAGCCGCCGGGGCTGGCCGAGGTCACCGCGCTGCGGCCGGACGGAACCGCGATCGCAGCCGCCGACGCCGCCGCCAACCGCACCAGGACTGTGCAGATCCCCTGCGGTCAGGGTCCCGTCATCGCGGTATCGGGACGGTTCGTCCAGACCTCCGTCTCGGCAACCGTCGACGATCTGCTGCAAGGCCGGCCGATAGCGGCGCAGGCGTGCGATCCCGCGCCGCTCGAACTACCGGCCGGGCAACAGGAACTGCTGATCAGTCCAGGCCCGGCGTTCATCGCCGATGGTGCTCAGATCAGCGCGCCACTGGCCGCGGAGTTGCGCGGCGCGACCAGCACACCCGCCGACGTCACGGCCTGGGGACCCGACCGTCGTCAGATCGCGATGCCACGCGCACCGATCACCCGGGTGCTGACGGTCCCGGAAAGCGTCAACCCCGGCTGGGTCGCCCGGACCGCCGACGGCGCGACCCTGACCCCGGTGATCGTCAACGGCTGGCAACAGGGGTGGGTGGTTCCGGCCGGACAGCAGGGCATCGTCACGCTGAGCTTTCCCTCCAACACCGGCTACCGCGCGGGACTGGCAGCAGGACTGGCCCTCCTGCCGATACTGCTGGGGACGGCGTTGATGCCGACCCGCCGGGCCCCGCGGTTCGCCGAACCTGCGCGTCCGTGGAACCCCGGCCTCCTTGGTTCGGCGGCCCTGCTGGCAGCCGGGACGCTCATCGCCGGGCCGGGCGGACTGGCCGTCTTCGGCGCGGCGCTGGCCGGCGCCCATCTGCTGCGTCGGCGGCGGGCGCCGGACCGGCTGCTGTTGACGACAGCGGCGGCCGGCCTGATCCTGGCCGGCGCGCTGCTGTCCCGCTACCCGTGGCGCTCGGTGGACGGCTACATCGGCAACTCCGGATGGGTCCAGCTGTTCGCCCTCATGTCTCTGGGCGCGCTGGCGGCGTCGTTGCCGACGAGGCCTCGCGGCGGTGAAACCGCCACCGCCACAGGCACTTCGCCGTAGGGTCATGGACATGCGCAACGAGATGGACACCGTGCGCGGGCCGGTCCGGATCGCCGATCTCGGCGTCACGCTGATGCACGAGCACGTGTTCGTGCTGTCGCCGGAGATCATGGCCAACTATCCCGACGGATGGGGCGACGAGGAGGCCCGGGAGGAGGTGGCCGTCGAGAAGCTCAACGCGCTCAAGGCGATCGGCGTCGACACCATCGTCGATCCCACCGTCATCGGCCTGGGCCGCTACATCCCGCGGATCCAGCGGATCGCCGAGCGCACCGACCTACGGATCGTCGTGGCGACCGGCGTCTACACCTACAACGACGTCCCGATGTACTTCCACTTCACCGGGCCCGGCACCGCCCTGGGCGGCCCGGAGGCGATGGTCGAGATGTTCGTGCGCGATATCACCGAGGGCATCGCCGACACCGGGGTCAGGGCGGCGATCCTGAAATGTGCGACCGATGAACCCGGCGTCGCCCCCGGGGTGGAGCGGGTGTTGCGGGCCGTCGCGCAGGCGCATCGCGCGACCGGTGTCCCGATCACCACCCACACCCATGCCCACACCCGGCGCGGCCTCGAGCAGCAGCGCATCTTCGCCCAGGAGGGCGTGGACCTGAGCCGGGTGATCATCGGGCACTCCGGGGACACCACGGATCTCGCCTACCTGGAGGAGTTGATCGCCGCGGGCTCCTACCTCGGCATGGACCGGTTCGGGCTGGACAACATCCTCGGCTTCGAGGACCGGGTCGACACGGTGGCGCGGATGTGCGAGCGCGGTCACGCCGACCGCATGGTGCTGGCCCACGACGCCTCGTGTCACATCGACTGGCTGCCCGAGGCAGCCCTTCCGGTGGTCCTGCCCAACTGGCACTACCTGCACATCCACCGCGACGTGCTGCCCGCCCTGCGCCAGCGCGGGGTGACCGAGGAGCAGATCACCACCATGCTCGTCGACAACCCGAGGGCGATCTTCACCCACGGGGGCGCCTACTAGATGCACCGCCGTCCGCGATGCGGTCATACCGCGGTTGCGGGCTCCGGATCGTCGGTGACCGAACTGTCCAGCGGTGGGACCGGAATCGTGGGCCGGCCGGGCTGCTTCCGCGTAGCACGCCGATACTCCCAGCGCCGCAGGGCATTCCGGCAGGGCGATTCGATGAGCGCATAGCTGACCGCCGCCATCGCGAAACCCAGCACCGTGGTCAGCACGAAGATGACGATCAGGTCGCCGTTGAACATGAACGTGCCGATCATCGGGAACACCATCACCAGGGCGGCCAGATGCCAGATGAAGAGGCCGTAGGACCACCGGCCCAGGGTGACCATCACCGGACTGCCCATGATCCGGTGCGGTTGGCCGGGGCGGTCGAGCACCAGGGGGGCCAGCAGCGCACAGGCCACGACCGCCCCCATCGACGTGCGCACCACGAACTGGGCCAGGGTCGCGGGGACCAGGTTCTTGGGGCCGGCCAGCGGCGACGCCGAGATCAGATAGGCCACCAGGGCGATCCCGTAGATCGCCCGCGGGTTGCGGGCCAGTCGATGCGGCCAGCCGACCGGGCTGACGGTCCATTCCGCCAGCAGCATCCCGGCCGCGAACCAGGACGCATAGGCCGGCGGCCAGTTCAGGAAGTTCACCCCCTCCGCGGTGTGGATGGGCAACAGGCCCCAGCCGAAACTGAGCACCGCCACCGCGGCGATCGCAGGCACCCTGGCCCGCACCGGCAGCCGGTAGGCGAGGAAGGCCAGCAGTGGCAACGCCAGGTAGAAACTGACCTCGACCGACAGACTCCACATCTGGGTCAGCCCGGCGGTCAGGGTCAAGGGCACATAGACCTGAGTGAGGGTCAGGTTCGCCAGCCACACCGTCACGCTGGCGTGGTTGGCTTCCGGCAGCAGGGTCAGGATCACCACCACGGCCACCAGGTAGCCCGGCATGATGCGGACCAACCGTGAGCGCAGGTAGTGCCCGGTCGCCGGCCGGTGCCGCATCTCGCGCGCGGCGGCCGCGTGCCCGCGCCACAGCAGAAAACCCGAAAGCGCGAAGAACACCGCGACCGCGAGGTCGAAGCGGTGCAGCAGCCGTCCCACCACGCCGCCCTGCGTCCCAGTCTGGAAGGCGACGTGGGTGAGCACCACCCCGATCGCGGCGCAGGCGCGCATCCCCTCCACCGCGGGCAGAAAACCCCGGGTGCCGCCCACCTGATCGGGCACCGGTTCCATGACAGTCAGTGTGCCGGTGTGCCCCTCTGCCCGCGATGGCGGGTAGCGGCGGAATCGACGCGGTCAGCCGTTGGGCTTAGTTTCTGCTGTTAGGGTCAGACGGCGGTAGGTGTTTGTGGCGGCATGAGACGACAGCGTGAGGAGGCCTGGGCAGCGTGAACCGCGCAAGCATGGTGCGACTCGCCTCGCTCGGCATCATCGGCCTCAGTGCCGCGCTCCTGATAGCCGCGGTGCTGCTCACCACCTATACCGCGGGCAAGATCGAGAAGATTCCGCTTGATATCGACCAGACGTTGGTCAGCCGCGGGACGGGCACCGCCCTGGACCCGACCTCGCTGTCGGCGGGGCCCGGCGCAAAGTTCGTCGTCGACAAGAACGTGCCGGTGGTGTCGCAGCAGGCGATGACCGTCGAAACCCCCGCCAATGCGGAGGTGGTGACCTTCCAGGTCGGCACGACGGTGCGGCGCAGCGACAAGCAGAAGGACTCCGGTCTGCTGCTGGCCATGGTCGACACCGTGACGCTCAACCGCAGCACCGCCGAGGCGGTGTCCGACGAGGACCGTCCTGGTGGCTCGGTGCAGAAACCCCGAACCATCGAGGACAACAAGCCGCCGACCAATATCGCGCTTCCGCACGAGGGCCTGTCCTACCGCTTCCCGTTCAACACCGAGAAGAAGTCCTACCCGTACTTCGACCCGATCGCCCAGAAGGCCTTCGACGCCAACTATGACGGCGAGGACGACGTCAACGGCCTGACCACCTATCGCTTCACCCAGAACGTCGGCTACGACGCGGACGGCAAGCTGGTCGAACCGCTCAAGTACGCCTCGCTCTACGACAAGAGCGAGGACGCCGACGTCACCGCGCGGGCCGAACTGTGGGGCATCCCCGACGTCGACCCCTATGAGCCGATCACGATGACCCGGTTCTACGCCGCCCAGCGCACGTTCTGGGTGGACCCCGTGTCCGGCACCATCGTCAAGGCCGAGGAGCGCGCCAACCACTACTACGCCCGCGATCCGCTCAAGCCGGAGATGGCGCTGGCCGACTACAAGGTGACCTCCACCGAGCAGACGGTCGAGTCCCAGGTCGCGGCGGCCCGCGCCGAGCGCGACCGGGTGGCGCTGTGGTCACGGATCCTGCCGATCAGCCTGGCGTCGACCGGTGTGGTCGCGATGATCGGTGCAACGCTGCTGGGCTTGTTCAGCGTGCGGGTCGAATCGGCGATGGCCGAACCCGGCGAGGACGATATCGACATCGGGCTGTTCGGCCGGGACGAGACCGGTCCGATGCCCGCCGCACAGGCCCCCACCGAGAAGATTCCGACCCGCAGACCGGAGTCCCCGCCGTCGCAGCAGTGACGCTGCTCCGCCGGGCCGTGGTGCCGGGTTACGCGTTGGCGTTGACCCTCGCGGTGGCTTCGCCGCTACTGGCGCCCGGCTACCTGCTCCTGCGTGACGCGGTGTCGACCCCACGCTCTTATCTGTCCGACACCGCGCTCGGACTCGGTGAGTCCGCCCCCCGAGCGGTACCCCAGGACGTCGCGGTCGCCGCCGGCTCGACGGTGCTCGGCGGCGGGGTGATCGTCCGGGCAATGGTCATCGCGGCACTGTTTCTGGCAGGTTGGGGCGCAAGCCGGCTCGCCGGGTCGCTGCTTCCCGACACCGGTGTTCCCGGACGCCTGGTCGCGGCGACGGTGGCGGTGTGGAATCCCTACGTCGCCGAACGGTTGCTGCAGGGCCATTGGAGCCTGCTGGTCGCCTATGGCTGCCTCCCCTGGGTGGCCCTGGCGGTGCTGAGGTTGCGGATCGAAGGGTCCCGGCCCGGAGCCTGGGCGGCCCTGGCGTTCTGGATCGCGCTGTCCGGGCTCACTCCGACCGGAGTCATCCTGGCGGTGGTCATCGGGTGGACGTGTGTGGTCGCACCGGGCCCGGGGGCCGCCCGATTGCGCTGCGCGGGTGCCGTGCTGGCGGCGGGCATCGTCACCGCCGGGCCGTGGCTGGTCGCGACCGTGCTCGGCGACGCGCTCAGCATGCCCCAGGGGCCCGGCCTGCCGCCGTTCGCGGCCCGCGCCGAACCGTGGCTCGGCACCCTGGGCAGCCTGGCCGGATTGGGGGGCATCTGGAACGCCGAGGCGGTGCCCGGTTCGCGCACGACGGGCCTCGCGCTGGTCGGCACCGCCGCCCTGCTGGCCGTGGTGGCCGCCGGGATTCCCGCTCTGCTGCGCCGCCCGGCCGCCGAACCGCTGCTGGTGATGGCCGCCGTCAGCATCCTGGTGCCTGCCGCGATGGCCACCGGGCCCGGTCTCGCGGTACTCGCGGCGGCGGTGGACGCAGCGCCGGGGCTCGCGGTGCTGCGTGACGGCCAGAAGTGGGTCGCGCTGGCTATGCCGGGCTACGCGCTGGCCGGTGCCGGGGCGGTGCTCGCCTTCCGGAGCCGGATGCGCCCCGGGGTCGCCGCGCTGCTGTGCTGCGCCGCCCTGGTGGCCGCGCTGCCTGACCTCGCCTTCGGCGTCGCGGGCCGGGTGCGGCCGGTGCACTATCCCTCAGGCTGGGAACAGGTGGCCCAGCGGATCAACGCCGACCCGGCACCGGTCGCCACGCTTCCCGTCGAGACCATGCGCCGATTTCCCTGGTCAGGTCTGGCGCCGGTGCTCGACCCGCTGCCCCGATGGTTGCGCGCCGACGTGCTGGCCACGGGGGACCTGCAGGTCGGCGGCCGGACGATTCCCGGTGAGGGAGTCCGCGCCCGTCAGGTGCAGGACGTGTTGCTGTCCGGCGGCGAGCCCGCGGTACTGGAGCAGGCCGGCGTCGGCTGGGTGGTGATCGAGTCCGGCACACCCGGGACGACGGGCTCGGCGGCCGGGACCCTGAGTCGGCTCCCCGTCGCCTATCGCGACGAGGATCTGGCGCTCTACCGGGTCGGCGGCGACAGCCCGGGTGCACCGCCGGGACATCGGATGGCGGTCATCGTCGCGCACCTGCTCTGGGCGGTGGTGCTGATCGGCGGTGGGGCGGCGCTGGCTGTTCAGTCCGCGCGCCGGCCGTGCCGCCGCTCGTAATCTTCGCGGATGTGGGCATCGCGGCGGCGGACTCGTTCGTCGACCAATTCCGGATCCAGTCCGTGTTGGCGTAGCCGGTGGACGCGCCACACCTTGTCCAGGGCGTGCGCGAAATAGACGAACGGGATCAGCAGCAGCGCCGACATGGCCAGGTGCATGGCGGCGTTGGCCGGAATCAGCCAGAGCGGCGCGATGACCAGCAGCGCCGGGACGGTCACCCGAACCAGGGTTCGCATCCGCGCGCCCCTGCCGATCAGGTCCTCTCGCACCCAATCGGCGTGTTCAGCGGGCAACGTCGCTCCGTAGCAGTAGCGGACATAGGCCCAGATTCCGGGTTTAGAGGACACCGCTGATCCGGTCGCCGGCGTGCACCGACTCCAGCACCCTGCCCATGGCGGCCGCGCTCTGCTCCCAGGAGAACTCAGCGCTGCGCACCGCTGCCTTGGCGCCGAGTTCCTCGCGCAGCACCCGGTCGGTGAGCAACCGCTCGAGCCGTTCTACCAGCTCGTCGCTGCCGTCGACCAGCAGCCCGGTCACCCCGTCGACGACCGAATCGGTGAGCCCGCCCGCCGACCGGTAACCGATGGTCGGCACGCCATGTTGGGCCGCCTCGATCACCGCCAGTCCCCAGCCCTCCTTGCACGATGGCAGCACATGAACCCAACTGCGTTGCACCACAGCATGTTTGGTCGTCTCGTCGACATGGCCGTGGAAGGTGACGCAATCGCTGATACCCAACTCGGCGGCACGCGACACCAAGCGGTCATGCCACCACCCGCCGCCGACGACGTCGCAGTGCAGGTCGGGCACCCTCAGGCGCAAAATCGCGACGGCGTGCAGTGCGTCCTCGATCTGTTTGTGCGGCACCAGCCGGGACAGCACCACCACCCGGGGGGTGGTCGAGCGCGGCGCGGTCAGCGTCTGCGGGGGCGCCTCGTCGAGACCATTGCGCACCACGGCAACGCGGGCGGTGTCAACGCCGAGGTCGGCCAGATCGCGCACCGAGGGCAGCGAGACCGTGACGTACTGGTTGCGCCGGTGCAGGCGCGGGGACAGCCGGGACTCCACCCACCAGCCGAACCTGCCGAGGGTCCGGCCGGCGACCGGCCACTGCTCGCGGTGGCAGTGGTGCACGAGGACGACGACCCGTCGGCCGAAGGCAAGGCGGGCCAGGAAGGGCAGGCCGTTCTGGCTGTCGATCACCACATCGGGGCGAACGTGGCGTAGCGGACCCAGGCCGACCCGTGCGGCCACCATCGCCAGCCCGGCCCGGATATAGACGGTGTAGTGCCCGCCGCCGCGGCTGATCCGCACCCCGTCGACCATCTCGGTCCGGGATGCGCCCTCGTAGTGGGCGGTGCGCAGGGTCACGTCGATCCCCGAATCAGCCAGCAGTGCTCCGATGCGCTGAAGATAGGTCTCACTGCCGCCGCCCTGCGGGTGGCCGGTATCGCGCCAACACAGCAGCAGCACTGAGCGCACGGGGGACGGCGGAGCGGACATCCGGGCAAGCCTATCGCGGCTTCCCACCGTGGGGGTCGGCCGCCGAGCGCCCCATTCGCCGCTCTCGGGGGCTCTGGCACAGTAGTGCCCGATGGCCGTCACCGACCTGTTCGCCCGGCGGGCGACGCTGGCCCGGTCAGCACACCTGCTCGGCCAGTTCCGCTACGAGCAACGCGACCCGGCGCGCTTCTACGGCGCCCTGGCCGCCGACACCGCCACCATGGTGACCGATCTGTGGTCGGCAGACCATCCGGCCGGCCATCGGGGAGCGACCGTGCTCGACGTGGGTGGCGGTCCGGGCTACTTCGCCGCCGCATTCACCGATGCCGGCTGGCACTACGTCGGGGTCGAACCCGACCCGAACGAGATGCACGCCGCCGGGCACCACGCCGTTGGCGGTCCCGGGACCTTCGTCCGCGCTTCCGGCATGGCGCTGCCGTTCGCCGACTCCTCGGTCGATGTGTGCCTGTCCTCGAATGTCGCCGAACACGTCGAGCACCCGTGGCGGTTGGGCACGGAGATGTTGCGGGTGACCAAACCCGGGGGGCTGGCGATCCTGTCCTACACGGTGTGGCTGGGGCCGTTCGGCGGCCACGAAACCGGCCTGCTGTGGCACTACCTCGGCGGCGCACGCGCGGCGGCGCGCTACACCCGGCGACACGGGCACCCGCCCAAGAATTACTACGGGTCGTCGTTATTCGATGTGTCGGCAGCCGACGGCCTGCGCTGGGCCGCCGGCACCGGCGCACGCGTTGCCGCTTTCCCCCGCTACCACCCACGATGGGCCTGGTGGCTGACGTCGGTGCCCGGTCTGCGGGAGTTTCTGGTGAGCAATCTGGTGCTGGTACTCGCCAAGGATTGACACCTGTTCTCGCGGGCGAGTGGTCGGTAGTGTGGCGGCCATGACGCAGACCGCATACCGGACCGAATTCGACAAGCTCTTCATCGGCGGCAAATGGGTCGAGCCGTCGACCTCTGATGTCATCGAGGTCCGCTCGCCGGCCACCGGGGACTACGTCGGCAAGGTTCCGTTGGCGGCTGCCGCCGATGTGGACGCGGCCTGCGCCGCCGCCCGCAAAGCCTTCGACGAGGGCCCCTGGCCGCGGATGACCCCCCAGGAGCGCCAGGCGGTGATCGCCAACGCGGTCAAGCTGATCGAGGACCGCGCCGACGAATTCAAATTCCTGCTCAAGGCCGAGACCGGCCAGCCGACCATGATCGTCGACATGATGCAGTACGGAGCGGCGCTGTCCGGGCTGCAGTACTACTCGACCGCCGCGGACAAGTTCACCTGGAAGGACATCCGCGACGGCATCTACGGCCAGACCCTGGTGCTGCGGGAACCCATCGGGGTGGTGGGCGCGGTGGCGGCCTGGAACGTGCCGATGTTCCTGGCCTGCAACAAACTCGGCCCGGCACTGCTGGCCGGTTGCACCGTCGTGCTCAAGCCGGCCGCCGAAACCCCGTTGAGCGTCAACGTCATGGCGGAGGTTTTCGCCGAGGCCGGCCTACCGGAGGGGGTGCTGTCGGTGGTACCCGGCGGGGCCGAGACGGGGCGCGCACTGACCGCCAACCCCTTGGTGGACAAGTACACCTTCACCGGCAGTTCCGCGGTGGGCAAGGAGGTCGGCAAGCTGTCCGCCGAGAAGCTCAAGCCGTGCACGCTGGAACTCGGCGGCAAGTCCGCGGCGATCATCCTCGAGGACGCCGATGTGGACTCGGCACTGCCGATG
>SYAB01000218.1 GCA_005787665.1 Actinomycetota bacterium | reverse complement strand
CAGTTCGCCCTCCTCGGGGTTCATCGTTCCGATCAGCACGAACCGGGACTCGTAGTGGTGCGAGATGCCGTCGCGCTCGAGATGCACCCGTCCCATGGCGGCGGCGTCCAGCAGCACGTCGACCAGGTGGTCGGGCAGCAGATTGACCTCGTCGACATAGAGCACGCCTCCGTGGGCCCGGGAGAGCAAACCCGGAGAGAAGGCATGCTCACCATCACGAAGCACCTTCTGCAGGTCCAGCGATCCGAGGACCCGGTCCTCGGTGGCCCCGATGGGCAACTCCACCAACCGCGCTGCCGGATCGACCTGGGTCAGTACGGCGGCCAGTGCCCGCACCGCGGTCGACTTGGCGGTCCCCTTCTCGCCGCGGAGGAGCACCCCGCCGATCTGCGGGCGCACCGCGTTGAGCACCAGCGCCAACCGCAGTCGATCGTGGCCGACGATCGCGCTGAACGGGTAGGGCGGCGGGTTCACGAGCGCGCCGCCCGCAGCATCGGGGTGTGGGGGATGCCGTCCTCGCTGTACTCCTGACCGTCGGCGACGAATCCGTGCCGGGCATACATGTCGACGAGGTAGGTCTGCGCGCTGATCCGGCACGGGTACTCCCCGACGTCAGCGAGGGCGGCCTCCATCAGACGGGCGGCATGGCCGCGGCCGCGTTCGCCGGCCCGAGTGCATACCCGGCCGATGCGAAAGACGGTGCGGCCCTGTGGGTTCTCCTCCATGAGGCGTAACGTCGCGAGGGCCTCGCGGTCGGCACCTTCCAGCCAGAAGTGCCGGGTCTGTGCGCGCAGGTCGGCACCGTCGAGTTCGGGATACGGGCAGGATTGCTCGACCACGAAGACCTCCACCCGCAGACGCAGCAGCTCGTAGAGCGTCGCGGCATCCAGATCCTTTCCCCAACTCCGCCGCAGTGCAGGCGTCACACCACTCCAGAGCGGCTGTGCAGACCGAGCACCCGGGTGCCGTGGTCCCACACCTCGGCGAACAGCCTCGGCTCGTCGGACAGCTTGGAACCCAGCGAGGGCACCATCTCCTTGAGCTTGGGTTCCCAGCCCGGATAGCGGTCGTCGAAACAGCGCTGCATCACCTCCAGCATCGCCGGCACCGCGGTGGACGCTCCCGGGGAGGCGCCGAGCAGACCCGCGATCGAGCCGTCGGCCGCTGCCAGGACGGTGGTGCCGAACTCCAGCACCCCGAGTTTCTTGGCGTCGCGTCGGATCACCTGCACCCGTTGGCCGGCGATATCGGTCTCCCAGTCCTTGCCCTGCGCGGTGGGCGCGAACTGGCGCAGCGTGTCGACGCGGGCCTCGAAGGACTGCAGCAACTCACCGATCAGGTATTTCAGCAGCGGCAGTTCGGTCAGACCGACGCCGATCATCGAGGCCAGGTTGTTCGGCTTCACCGACAGCGGAAGGTCGGTGAACTTACCGGCCTTGAGGAACTTCGGCGACCACCCGGCGAAGGGACCGAACAACAGCCAGTCCTTGCCGTTGATCACCCGGGTGTCCAGGTGCGGCATGGACATCGGCGGGGCCCCCAACGGCGGCAGTCCGTAGACCTTGGCGTGATGCGCCCCGGCGAGGTCGGGCTTATCGGTGCGCAGCCACTCGCCGCTGACCGGGAAGCCGCCAAACCCCTTGGCCTCCTTGATCCCGGACTTCTGCAGCAGCGGCAGCGCCCCTCCCCCGGCGCCGACGAAGACGAATTTGCTTCTGATCTTGGACTTTTCGCCGGTTCGGCGGTTGAGCACCTTCACCGTCCAGGTGCCGTCGGACTCCTGGTGCAGATCGCGGACCTCATGGCCGAACATGGTGTCCATACCCTGCTCCACCCCGAAGGCGAGCAACTGGCGCGACAGCGAGCCGAAGTCGACGTCGGTTCCGGCCTCGGTCCAGTTCAGCCCCACCGGTTGGGAGAAGTCGCGGCCGGCGGCCATCAGCGGAAGCCGTCGGGCGAACTCGTCGTCGTCGGCGATGAACTCCATCGACGCGAACAGCGGGTTGCGCACCAGGGTCTCGTATCGGCGCCGTAGGTAGTCGACGTTCTCCGCGCCGCTGACGAAGCTGACGTGCGGGATCGGGTTGAGGAAGCTGCGAACGTCGCGCAGGATGCCGTTCTCGTGGGCGTAGGCCCAGAACTGGCGGGTGACCTGAAACTGCTCGTTGACGTTGATCGCCTTGGCGATGTCGATCGTGCCGTCGGGATTCTGCGGGGTGTAGTTCAGTTCGCACAGCGCCGAGTGCCCGGTGCCGGCGTTGTTCCACGGGTCGCTGCTCTCGGCGGCCGCCGCGTCGAGACGCTCGACCAGGGTGATCGACCAGTCCGGTTCGACCAGGCGCAGCAGTGCGCCGAGGGTGGCGCTCATGATTCCCGCGCCGACGAGTACGACGTCGGTCCGTTCAGCGACAGTGTTGTCAGCCACCGGTGTAGTCCTTCCCTGATCCGCACGGCGATTCGCCGGTCGCGGCCGTCCCGCTAGATTATCCCGGCGCCCGGCCCGGCACGCCCGGAGTAGGCGTCCCGATTCCGCGACCGGGCCTGGTTAAGGTGGGGCCGTGGCGGCTGCGCGGACCACCGGGTGGGTTGACGACGTCATCCCGGGCTACCAGCAGAGCACCCGCTCACTGGGGGCCGATCCCGACGGCGAAGGCGAGTTGTTCAGCACCCTGGTTCGCGCGGCCCGCACCGAACCCTCGCCGCGGGCCGTGCTTGCCGTGCACGGGTTCACCGACTACTTCTTCAACACCGAATTCGCCGAGCACTTCAGCGACCGCGGTTATCGCTGCTACGGCGTGGACCTGCACAAGTGCGGGCGATCCTGGCGGGAGGGCCAGACCCCGCACTTCACCACCGACCTGGAGCGCTACGACCGCGAACTCGAGTCGGCGCTCGCGACCGTCATCGCCGAGAATCCCGGCGCCCGGATCCTGGTCTACGGCCACTCCACCGGCGGCTTGGTGGTCTCGCTGTGGCTGGACCGGGTGCGCGGACACGGCCGGACCGCCGCGCTGGGGCTGGCCGGACTGGTGCTCAACAGTCCCTTCCTGGACCTCAACGGGCCGGCGATGCTGCGTACCCGGGTCACCTCGACCGCGATCGGAGCGGCCTCGAAGGTGCGCAAGACCGGTGTGGTGCGCCCCGCGGGCAACGGCGGCTACGGACTCACCCTGCACCGCGAGTACCACGGGGAGTTCGACTACGACCTGCGCTGGAAGCCGCTGGGCGGCTTCCCGGTGACGGCGGGCTGGATTCACGCCATTCGCCGCGGTCAGGCCCGGTTGCACCGCGGCTTGGACGTCGGTGTGCCCAATCTGGTGCTGCGTTCGGACCACAGCGTCGCCGAGACCGCCGGAACCGAGGTGATGCAGCGCGGGGACGCCGTCCTCGACGTCACCCACATCGCCCGCTGGGCGGGCTGCGTCGGCAACCGCCAGAGCATCGTCCCGGTACCCGACGCCAAGCACGACGTGTTCCTCTCGCTGTCGGGCCCCCGCGCGATCGCCTACCGCGAATTGGATCGCTGGCTGGAGTCGCTGGACTGACGACGGGCTCAGCCCAGGAAGCCGTGCAGCAGCGCGGCGGAGCCTGCCAGGTGCGCCAGCATCTCCGAACCGGCCCGGTCGGGGTCGCCGGCCAGGATCGCCGCGACGATCTGTTCGTGCTGGTGGTCGGAATGGCCGATGTTGCGGGCCAGCAACGGAATCCGGTCCAGTAGCGCGTTGACCCGCATCCGGTTGTCGGCCACCAGCGACACCAACGAGGGGGAACCGGCCGCCTCGGCGATCGCCAGATGCAGCCGCGAGTCCAGCCGCCGGTAGTCCCGCGGCGCGGCGCGGCACACATCCGACAGACGCGAACGCAGGACCATCCGGTCGGCGTCGCTCAGGGTCCGTCCGGCCGCCATCCTGGCCGCCCCCGTCTCCAGGACCTCCCGTAGCCGCAGCACGTCGTCGATCTCCGCGCGGCTCACCCCGCCCGCGCCGCCGGAGGGCACCGGCAGCCGCTCGGCCAGGAACGTGCCGCCGTAGCGGCCGCGCCGCGCCACCAGGTAGCCGGCGTCGGCCAGCGACCGGATCGCCTCGCGCACGGTGTCCCGGCTGACCCCGAGCCGGACGGCGAGCTCGCGCTCGGGGGGCAGCCGGTCGCCGGGGCCCAGCACCCCGAGCCGGATGGTCGCCAGCAGCCGGCCCACGGTGTCCTCGAAGGCATTACCGGGCCGCACCGGACGCAGCAGCGCGTCGCCGGCGAAACCGCGATCCGGATCGGCGGCCACCGGACTACAGCGGCGTCACGTAGGCCGAGCTGATCCCGCCGTCGACCAGGAAGGTGGACGCGGTGATGAACGAGGTGTCGTCGCTGGCCAGGAACGCCACCGCGGCGGCCAGTTCCTCGGCCTCGGCGAACCGGCCCAGCGGGATGTGCACCAGCCGCCGGGCCGCCCGCTCGGGGTCCTTGGCGAACAGCTCCTGCAGCAGCGGTGTGTTCACCGGGCCCGGACACAGCGCGTTGACCCGAATACCCTGCCGGGCGAACTGCACACCGAGTTCCCGGCTCATCGCCAGCACCCCGCCCTTGGAAGCGGTGTAGGAGATCTGCGAGGTCGCCGAGCCCATCACCGCGACGAACGAGGCGGTGTTGATGATGGATCCCCGCCCGGCCGGCACCATATGCCGCAGGGCCGCCCGGCAGCACAGATAGACGCTCTTGAGATTGACGTCCTGCACCCGCTGCCAGGCCGGCAGCTCAGTGGTCTCGATCAGATCGTCGTCGGGAGGCGAAATGCCGGCGTTGTTGAACGCGATATCGACCGATCCATGGGTCGCCGCGGCAGTGTCGAACAGATTGTCGACCGCCGCCTCGTCGGCGACATCCACCGCGACGAAGGTTCCGCCGAGTTCGGCGGCGACCGGCTCTCCCGCCGCCGGGTCGATATCGCCGACCACGATGGTGGCACCCTCGGCACGCATCCGCCGGGCCGCAGCGAGGCCGATACCGCTGGCGGCACCGGTGATCACAGCCACCCTCCCGGCCAGGCGTGCGGTGAGGTCGACGGTCATGGTGTTTCTCCGATCGCGATGAAGACGTTCTTGGTTTCGGTGAAGTGCAATGGCGCGTCCGGTCCCAGTTCGCGGCCCAGACCGGATTGTTTGAAGCCGCCGAAGGGGGTGGTGAAGCGGACCGAGGAGTGCGAATTGACGCTGAGGTTGCCCGCTTCCACGGCTCGCGACACCCGCAACGCCCGCGACAGGTTGTCGGTCCAGATCGACCCGGAGAGACCGTAATCGGTGGCGTTGGCCAGCGCGACGGCATCGGCCTCGTCCTCGAACGGCAGCACCGCCACCACCGGTCCGAAGATCTCCTCGGTAGCAGTGCGATCGGTGCGCTCAGGGGTGAGAACCGTTGGGGGGAACCAGTATCCGGGGCCATCGGGTACCGATCCGCGGAAAGCCACCGGCGCGCCGTCGGGAACATAACCGGCCACCGACTCGAAGTGGCTGCGCGACACCAGCGGTCCCATCTCGGTCTCGCGGCTGGCCGGGTCGCCGACGACCACACCTTTCACAGCAGGCTCGAGCAGCTCCATGAACCGGTCGAAGACACTGCGTTGCACCAAGATCCGACTGCGGGCACAGCAGTCCTGGCCGGCATTGTCGAACACTCCGTACGGTGCGGTCGCGGCGGCGCGTTCCAGGTCACAGTCATCGAAAATGATGTTGGCGCTCTTGCCGCCCAACTCCAAAGTCACCCGCTTGACCCGGGCGGCCGCGCCGGCCATCACCCGGGTACCCACCTCGGTCGATCCGGTGAACACCAGTTTGCGCACGTCCGGATGGGTGACGAACCGCTCCCCCACCACGCTGCCCTTCCCGGGCAGTACCTTAAAGAGGTCCGGTGGCAGACCGTATTCCAACGCCAGTTCGCCCAGCCTGATACTGGTCAGCGGCGTCCACTCCGCCGGTTTG
>SYAB01000217.1 GCA_005787665.1 Actinomycetota bacterium | reverse complement strand
ACGCTGACCGCCACGGTGGGGGCCGGCGCCACCGCCCAGATGGGCGCGATGCGGATCAACGAAGAAGTCGACGCCCTGGAAGTCATCGGTATCCGCAGCGTCACCTATCTGGCCGCCACGCGTGTACTGGCCGGGACCATCGTCGTCATTCCCCTGTACGCGATCGCCCTGATCATGGGATTCCTGGCCGCCCGGGTGGGAACCACCTGGATCTACGGGCAACCCACCGGGGTCTATGACCACTACTTCGACACCTTCCTGAACACCACCGACCTGGCCTGGTCGTTCTTCCAGACCATCGTGATGATCATTGTGGTCATGCTGGTCTCGACCTACTACGGATACACCGCCTCCGGTGGTCCCGCCGGGGTGGGGGAAGCCGTCGGCCGCGCGGTTCGCGCCTCCATGGTGGTCGGGGCGTTCGTCCTGATGGCCGTCACTCTCGCCGTCTACGGCCAGTCCGGCAACTTCCGCCTCGCCGGATAGCCGCATGCAACCTCGACGCGGCGAGCACCGTATTGCCACCCCGTGGTGGCCACTGTTCCTGATCGCCCTGATCGCGGTGCTGGTCTTTGTCACCGCGACGTCATTCCTCGGCACGTTTCGCTCCGCGGTGCCGGTGACGCTGAACTCCGAGCGCAGTGGTCTGGTGCTCGAGACGGGCGCCAAGGTCAAGATGCGCGGAGTCGACATCGGCCGCGTCCGCGATATCGAAGGCGGACAGGGCGCTGCCCGGCTGCTGCTCGACATCGACACCGACCAGGTGCGGTACATCCCCGCCAACGTCGGGGCCCGCATCAACGTGACGACTGTTTTCGGCGCGAAATTCGTCGAGCTGGTGTACCCGGAACGTCCCGACGCCGAACGTCTTCGTGCCGGTACGGTGCTGCAGGCCTCGAACGTGACCACCGAAGTCAACACCGTCTTCGAGAACGTCGTCGACGTCCTCAAGATGGTCGACCCGATGAAGCTCAACGCGGTCCTGACGGCGGTCGCCGAGGCGGTACGGGGTCGCGGCGAGCGGATCGGGGAAGCCACCACCGCACTGAACGACGTCATGACCGCTCTCAACGACCGCAACGACGTGTTCCGCGAGGACGTCCGTTCCTTCACGAGCCTCAGCGACACCTACGGCGCCGCGGCACAGGACATCGTGACCATCCTTGACTCGGTAACCACCACCAGCGCCACAGTCGTGAACCACCACAATGAGCTCGACGCTGTGCTGGTCAACACCATCGGGCTCTCCCGGGAAGGGACCACCCTGCTCGGGACCAGCAAAGACTCCCTGGTGTCGGCGATCAACAGCCTGGAGCCGACGACGAACCTGCTGCAGACCTACAGCCCCTCGTACACGTGCATGTTGCAGGGCGCCCAATGGATCGTCGACCATTCCGACCCGGTCTTCGGTGGTGACGGCAGAACTTTCGTCGTCGACGTCGCTCTGTTGCCGGGCAACGATCCCTACGTCTTTCCCGACAACCTGCCGATCGTCGCCGCCAAAGGAGGTCCGGGCGGCAAGCCCGGCTGCGGATCGCTTCCCGACGCCACCAAGAACTTCCCGGTACGCCAGCTGATCACCAATACCGGCTGGGGAACCGGACTCGACATCCGACCCAACCCGGGCATCGGTCATCCGTGCTGGGCGAATTACTTTCCGGTTACGCGGGCGATCCCGCAGGAGCCCAGCATCCGCCAGTGCCTGCCCGGTCCGGCCGTGGGTCCCGAACCCTATCCGGGCTCGCCGCCGTACGGCGCCGCGCTCTACGGGCCCGGCGGCCAGCCGCTGTGGCCGGGCGTGCCCCCGGCGGGCGCTGCCGACGGCGGGGGGACCCCGCCGTGAACCTCAAGATGACCGGCGTCGTCGTGCGCCTGGGGCTTTTCCTCACCGTCTGCGCCCTGGCCCTGGGCATCGTCATGATCGTCTTCGGTCAGGCCCGATTCTCCGGCGACGCCAAGCCCTACGCCGCTGAGTTCACCGACGTCTCCGGACTACGGGAAGGCAACATGGTTCGCGTTGCCGGCGTGGAAGTCGGCCAGGTGAAGCGCATTACAGTGCAGGACGACGCCACCGTGCGGGTGGAGTTCACCGCTGATCCGGCCGCGGTGCTGACCGAAGGGACCCGCGCCGAAGTTCGCTACGACGATCTGATCGGCGGCCGATTCATGGCGTTGGTCGAGGGCCCGGGCGCCACCACGGTCCTCCAACCGGGCCACACCATCCCCCGCGATCGCACCCAACCGGCCCTCGACCTGGATTCGGTCACCGGGGGATTCCGCCCGCTGTTCCGCGCCCTGGAACCCGACCAGGTCAACGACCTCAGTGGTCAGCTCCTCGGGGCGTTCGGAGGTGAAGGTCCCACGATCGCCTCATTCCTGAGCCGCGCCGCGTCGGTGAGCAACACCTTGGCCGACCGCGATGTTCTGATCGGGCAGGTCGTGGACAACCTCAATGTGCTGCTGGGCACGCTGGGCGGCCAAAGCGATCAGCTCGACAAGGCGGTGACGTCGCTGTCGGAACTGGTCGGTGGACTGGCCGAGCGCAGGACCGACATCACCAACGCGGTTGCCTACACCAACGCCGCCGCGGGAACCGTCGCCGACCTGCTCGCCCAGGCACAGGAGCCGGCGAAGAAGGTGATCACCGAAACCGGCCGGGTGAGTGACGCCGTGCTTGCCGACCGGGACTACCTGGACAACCTGCTGGAAACCCTGCCCGAGAAGTACAAGATGCTCGGCCGGCAGGGTATCTACGGCGACTACTTCAGTTTCTACTTCTGCGACGTCGTGCTCAAGCTGAACGGCAAGGGCGGGCAGCCGGTGTTCGTCAAGGTCGCCGGTCAGAGCTCCGGGCGGTGCGCGCCGAAGTGAGGATGGCAAAGAGCTTCTCGGAGCGAAACCCCGTGGTGCTCGGTGCCCTTGGCATCGCGCTGCTGGTCGGGTTGGTGGCGGCGGCGCTGGGAAATCAGAAGTTGCCGTTCCTCAACCAGAACAAAAGCTATACCGCCTATTTCGCCGACGCCGGTGGGTTGTTCGAGGGTGCGATCGTGCAGGTGTCGGGGTACCCGGTCGGCAAGGTCTCCGACATCTCTCTCGATGACACCGGAGTGCTGGTCACCTTCACCGTGCCGAAGAACATCCAACTCGGCCGGAGCACCCAGGCTGCGATCAGGACCAAGGGTCTGCTGGGCACCAAGGAACTCGATGTCCTGCCGAACGGCGAGGGACAGCTCAGCGGTCCCATCCCGATGGATCGCACCCAGTCGCCCTACCAACTCCCGGATGCGCTGGGGGAGTTGGCCACGACGATCAGCGGCGTCAACACCAACCAGCTGTCGGACTCGCTGGCGGCACTCGCGCAGACCTTCGCCGACACCCCGCCGCAATTGCGTAGCGCCGTGCAGGGCGTTGCCCGTTTCGCCGACACCCTGAACGCCCGCGATGCCCAGCTCCGCACCCTGCTCGACAACGCCGCGAAAGCGACCGGTGTGCTGGCCCAACGCACCGACCGCATCGTCACCCTGGTCCGTGACACCAACGCCCTGCTGGTGGCGCTGCAGACCCAGAGTGCCGCACTCGACGAGATCACCGGGAACATCTCGGCGGTCGCCACCCAGTTGAAACTGTTCATCTCCGAGAATCGCCAGCAGCTCAAGCCGACACTGGACAAGCTCAATGGCGTTCTGGCACTGGTGGATAGCCGCAAGGAACGTGTCCAGGAAGCCATCAAAGGTTTGAACAACTACGCGATGGCGATGGGGGAGACGGTCGCCTCGGGCCCGTTCTTCAAGGCCTACGTGGTCAACCTGCTGCCCGGACAATTCGTCCAGCCGTTTGTCGACGCGGCCTTCTCCGACCTCGGGCTCGATCCCGCCACGATGCTGCCCTCGCAGCTTGCCGACCCGCAGACCGGCCAGCCGGGAACCCCGCCGCTGCCCGTGCCCTATCCCCGCACCGGCCAGGGCGGCGATCCCCGGTTGACGCTGCCGGACGCGATCACCGGAAACGCCGACCCGCACCTGCCCGCGCAATACCCGGGCCGCTATCCCTACCGGCCCGAACCCCCGGCGCCGGCACCCGGGGGCCCGCCGCCCGGCCCGCCGGTGCCCTCGCCGGGCCAGGCGTCCACCCCGCTGCCCTCGCCCTCGCCGGTGTACGTGCCGGCCCCCGGCGAACCCGCTCCGCAGGCAGGGAACCCATGATCGCCCGCCTCCGTCAACCCCGGGTCCTGCTCGTGGTGGCGCTGGCCGTGCTGCTCGTGGGCGGTCTGCTGTCGATGCGCACCCTGGCGGAGCGGTCCTCGCACACCACCGTGGTCGGATACTTCGATAACAGCACGGGACTGTTCGTCGGCGACGACGTCCGCATCCGGGGGGTCAGCGTCGGCAAGGTCGTCACGATCCAGCCCGAGCCGTTGCGGAGCAAGATCACGTTCTGGTTCGACCGCAAGTACAAGGTGCCCGAGCAGGCCAACGCCGTCATCCTCTCCCCGCAACTGGTGACCGGTCGCGCCATCCAGCTCACACCGCCCTACTCCGGCGGCCCGACGATGGCCGACGGGGCGGTCATCGGTCAGGACCGCACTGCGGTACCGGTCGAATGGGACGACATTCGCACCCAACTCGAGCGATTGACCGACCTGTTGCAGCCGACCAAGCCCGGCGGGGTCAGTTCGCTGGGCGCCGCGATCAACTCGGCGGCCGGCAACCTCGCCGGACAGGGCGCCGATATCCGCGCCACCATCGTCAAGCTGTCGAAGACGATCTCGGTCCTCAACGACCACAGCAGCGACGTCTTCGGAACCATCAAGAATCTGTCGACTCTGGTGTCGGGGCTCCGAGACAGCAGTGATCTGCTCGCCCAACTCAACGTCAACCTCGCCCAGGTGTCCGGGCTGCTGGCCGACGATCCGAACAAGGTCGGCCGCGCCGTCGAGGACCTCAACTCAGTCATCGGGGACGTCCAGAGTTTCGTCGCCGAGAACCGCGAACCGATCGGCACCGCATCCGACAAACTCACCTCGATCAGCAACGCGGTCGCGGGAAGCCTCGATGACATCAAACAGTTCCTGCATGTCGCCCCCAATGTCGCCGTGAACTTCAACAACATCTACGAGCCGGCCAACGGGTCCCTGACCGGGGCGCTCCAGGTCAACAACTTCGCCAACCCGCTCTCCTTCCTGTGCGGTGCGATCGAGGCCGCATCGCGGATGGGCGCTGAGCAGGCCTCCAAGCTGTGCGTCCAGTATCTGGCACCCATCGTCAAGAACCGGCAGTACAACTTCCCCCCGCTGGGCGAGAACCTGTTCGTCGGCGCCCAGGCCAGACCCAACGAAGTCACCTACAGCGAAGACTGGATGCGGCCTGATTTCGTTCCACCGCAACCGGAATCGGCGCCCCAGCCGGTCTCGGCGCCACCGTCACTCGCCGCCGAGACACCCGGGCCGGTCGCGGTGCCGACCGACCCGTCGGCCGGGCTGGCCGGCCTGATGGACGGAGGTGGCCGATGAGACGCACCTGGCGGCAACGGCTCGCGGCCGGTGCTGTGGCGGCGGTCCTGGTAGCCACAGTGACGGGGTGCAGCGACTGGCAGGGGCTGAACTCGCTGCCACTGCCCGGCACCGAGGGCAACGGCCCGGGAGCCTTCGAGATCCGGGCGCAGATGCCCGATGTCAGCAACATTCAACCCAATTCGCGGGTGCGGGTGGGCGACGTGACCGTCGGACACGTCTCGAAGATCCAGCTCGAAGGAAGCCACGCGCTGGTGACCATGAAGCTCAACGGGGATGTCCGACTGCCCGCCAACGCCACCGCGAAAATCGGGCTGACGACCATCTTCGGCTCCCTGCACATCGAACTCGCACCCCCGACCGACGAGCCGGCCCGGGGCACTCTGGGCAGCGGCGCTCTGATCCCCCTGTCACGCAGTGCCGCATCGCCGACGCCCGAACAGACCCTGGCCGCATTGTCGCTGGTGCTCAACGGTGGCGGCGTGGGACAGGCCGGGGATATCACCCAAGCGCTGAGCACCGCCTTCCGCGGACGGGAGCAGGACCTGCGCAGCCTGATCGAACAGTCCGACGAGTTCGCGACGAACCTCGATGAGCAGAGCGGCGAGATCATCGCGGCAACAGAGAGTTTCAACAATCTGATCGGGACGTTCGCCGCCCAGCAACCGGTGCTCGACCGCGCCGTGGCGACGATTCCCGATGCGCTCGCGGTGCTGGCCGGCCAGCAGGACAACCTCGTGGAGGCCGCCGACCAGCTCAGCAAGTTCAGTGCCCTGACCACCGACACCGTGAACCGAACCAAAGAGAATCTGGTCTCCGAACTTCAGCAGACCGGCCCGGTCCTGGAATCACTGGCCAATGCCGGTCCGGCACTGACCCGCTCTCTGGGAGTCCTGCCCACCTACCCCTTCCCCAACGCCAACATCGACAAGTGGCAGCGCGGTGACTCGGCCAACCTCACCGCCGTCATCGACCTCACCTTGAGCCGCCTGGACGCCGGGTTGTTCACCGGAACCCGCTGGGAGTGCAACCTGACCCAGCTGGAACTGCAGTGGGGGCGCACCATCGGACAGTTCCCCAGCCCGTGCCTGGACGGCAGGGCCTCGGCGCCGGCCAACCCGCTCACCGCGCCCTACCGCTGGGATCAGGGGCCCTGACATGCATCTGAACCGTCAGGCCCGAATCCAGCTGGTCATCTTCACGGTGATCGCGTTGATCGCGTTGACCGTGATGGGTCTGCGTTATATGAAGCTGCCGGTCAAGCTGTTCGGGATCGGCCACTACGTGGTGATGATGGAGTTGCCCCGCACCGGAGGCTTGTACGAAACAGGCAACGTCACCTACCGGGGGTCGGAAGTCGGCCGCGTTCAGGCCGTGCGGCTGACCGACTCCGGCGTGGTCGCCGAATTGTCGTTGACCTCCGGGATCGACATTCCCCGCGACCTCAGAGCCGAGGTGCACAGCCAGTCGGCGATCGGCGAGCAGTACGTCGAACTGCTACCCCGCAACGACACCGCACCGCCACTGAAAGACGGCGACGTCATCGCGCTGGATGACACGTCGGTGCCCACCGATATCAACGGCGTTCTCGACTCGGTCCGGACCGGACTCGAAGCGATACCGCGCGACAACCTCAAGACGGTGATCGACGAGTCCTACGCGGCCGTCGGCGGTTTAGGCCCCGAGCTGTCGAGCATCGTCGACGGGACCGCCACATTGGCGCTGGACGCCCGCGAGAACCTTGATCCGCTGCTGGCGCTGATCGACAATGCCAAACCGGTGATGGACTCCCAAACCCGCACCTCGCAGGCCATCACCGCCTGGGCCGCGCAGGTGGCGGACGTGACCCGGCAACTCAAGGACCACGATGACGCCGTCACCGGCATCCTCGAGGACGGCGGACCGGCACTCGGCGAGGCCCGCCAACTCGTGCAGCGGCTGCAACCCACCCTGCCGATCCTGACGGCGAACCTGGCCAGTGTCGGGCAGGTCGCTCTGACCTACCGCAATGACATCGAACAGCTGCTGGTGATGCTGCCTCAACTGGTGGCCATCGAACAGGGAGCAATACTGGCCAACGTCGACACCAATCAGGACTACAAGGGCGCCTACCTCAGCTTCAACCTCAATCTCAACCTGCCTCCCACCTGCACCACCGGCTTCCTGCCGGCCCAGCAGACTCGCAGCGCTGCGCTGCAGGACTATCCGGAGCGCGCGCCGGGCGATCTGTATTGCCGTGTGCCGCAGGACTCTCCGTTCAATGTGCGCGGCGCCCGCAACATCCCCTGCGAGACCCGGCCCGGAAAACGGGCGGCGACGGTGAAGCTGTGTGAAGGAGATGAGCCCTATGTTCCGCTCAATGACGGGTACAACTGGAAGGGTGACCCGAACGCCACGGTGACCGGACAGGACGTCCCCCACATGCCGCCGGGCACCCCGCCTCAGGGTCCGCCGCCTCCGCCGATCGCCGGGGTGTTGTACGACCCGGCCACCGGCGGTTACGTCGGGCCCGACGGACGCCAGTACACCCAGTCGGACTTGGCCACCACCGCGCCCGCCGACAAAACCTGGCAGTCGATGCTGGTGCCGCCGGGGACGTGAGGACGATTGCTGTGATTCGAGAACAACCCAACGTCCCCGAGGAGGGCCTCTGATGTACCCCGGTCTGCACGCCCGCACCACTCCCGACAAGCCCGCGGTCATCCTCGCCGACAGTGGTGAGGCGGTGACGTATCGGGAACTCGACCACAATTCCGCGGCCTTGGCCACGGTGCTGCACGACGCCGGTCTGCGGTCCGGGGACGTGGTGGCGGTCCTGTCCGACAACGCCGCCCAGGTGTTCGACGTGTACTGGGCCGCGCTCCGATCCGGGCTCTACATCACCGCGATCAATCACCATCTGACCCCGAAGGAAGCGGCGTACATCGTCAAAGACTCCGGTGCCCGCGCATTGATCGTCTCGGCAGCGCTTCGGGATCTGGCCGTTGAGGTGGCAGGCCAACTCGACGCCGTCGAGCTGCTGCTGGCCTTCGGCGGCGAGGTACCCGGTTTCGCCCGCTACGACGATGCCCTGGCTGCGGCCGGGCCGGCGTTGACCGAACAACCCTGCGGCGCCGTCATGCTCTACTCGTCGGGTACCACCGGCTTCCCCAAGGGGGTCAAACCCCCTCTGCCGCAACGAAATGTCGACGAGCCCGGCGATCCGATCGCGGCCATCGCCGGCGGGATCTTCGGGCTGGGTTCCTCTGACATCTATCTCTCGCCGGCCCCGATCTATCACGCGGCCCCGTTGCGGTGGTGCGGCATGATCCAGGCCCTTGGCGGCACCGTCGTGCTGATGCGGAAATTCGATGCCGAATCGGCGCTGAAAAACATTGAGAAGTATCGCGTCACGGCCGCCCAGATGGTGCCGACGATGTTCGTACGGTTGCTCAAACTCGATCGAGAGCTTCGCGACCGCTACGACCTGTCAACTTTGCGGGTCCTCATTCACGCGGCTGCCCCGTGCCCGGTCGACGTGAAGCAGGCGATGATCGACTGGCTGGGGCCGGTCCTCTACGAGTACTACAGCTCCACCGAGGCCCACGGCATGACCTTCATCGACTCCGAGAACTGGCTGGCGCATCCCGGTTCGGTGGGGCGCAGCGTGCTCGGTGTGCTGCACATCTGCGACGACGTTGGTAGCGAATTGCCGGCCTGCGAGATCGGCACCGTCTATTTCGAACGCGACCGACGGCCGTTCGAGTACCACAACGATCCGTCGAAGACCGCGCAGGCGCAGCACCCCGATCACCCATCGTGGACGACGGTCGGTGACCTGGGCTACGTCGATGAGGACGGCTATCTCTATCTCGCCGACCGAAAGTCGTTCATGATCATCTCCGGGGGGGTCAACATCTATCCCCAGGAGGTGGAGAACGCGTTGGCTCTGCATCCCGCCGTCCACGATGTGGCCGTGATCGGCGTGCCGCACGCGGAGATGGGGGAAGAGGTGAAAGCCGTGGTGCAACTCTCCGACGGCGTCTCCGGATCCGACGCCTTGGCAGGTGAGCTCATCGACTACGTGCGTGGCCGTATCGCCCATTTCAAGGCGCCGCGCTCGGTCAGCTTCGTCGATGAGCTGCCGCGCACTCCCACCGGAAAGCTCGTGAAAAACACCCTCAAGGAGCAGTTCCGGACCGGAGCGGCTCGGTGAGCGGTCCTGCGCTGGCGGACTTTCTGTCCCCGACGCTGCTCGCCGGTAAAGCGGTCTTCATCACCGGCGGGGGTAGCGGTATCAATCTTGCTGTCGCACATGGCTTCGCGTCCGTGGGCGCCGACGTGGCCATCTGTGGACGCACTCCAGAGAAGCTCGAGAGCGCCGCCGATGAGCTTCGCCGCCAACACGCGGTGCGAGTGGTGGCCACACCCGCCGATGTCCGGGATTACGACGCCGTGCAGGCTGCGGTAGAGACCGCGGTCGAGGAGCTCGGTCGGTTGGACACCGTCGTGGCCGGTGCGGCGGGGAACTTCTTCTCCGCCGCCGAGGCGATCAGCACAAACGGCTTCAGAACAGTTGTCGAGATCGACCTACTGGGCAGCTTCCACACCGCCCGGGCAGCATTCGATCACCTCAGAGTCAGCCGGGGCAGCATCCTGTTCGTTTCGGCCGGCCAGGCGTATCTGCCGTTCTCCCACCAGAGTCACGTGGGCGCCGCCAAGGCCGGCATCGAGAACCTGATGACCAACCTCGCCCTGGAATGGGGCCGCTACGGAATCCGTTCGAACTCGATAGTGCCCGGGCCGATCGAGGACACCGAAGGCATGCGCAGGCTCACCGCCCCGGTCGGCGTCGAGACATGGATCGACGCGGTTGCGCTAGGACGGTTCGGCCGCGCCGAGGAGATCGCGGCCATGGCCGTCGTGCTCTCCTCGCCGCTGGCCAGCTATGTCACCGGAGCCCGGATCGTCGTCGACGGCGGTCTGGGACTCTCGGGTCTCGGCGGCATCAGCCGCGCCGTCGCAAAAGCCACCGAGAAGAGGAGCCACCGTGGCGGTTGACCGAATGCTGCCCGACCAAGACGCCGTCGACCTCATCGCGCTGACCCGCGATATCGCCGACAGGCTGCTCACCCCGATCGTCGATCACCACGAGCGCACCGAAACCTATCCCGACGGTGTGTTCGCCCAGCTGGGCCAAGCAGGCTTGCTGAGCCTGCCCCAGCCCGAGGAGTGGGGCGGTGCAGGACAGACCTATGAGGTCTATCTCCAGGTACTGGAAGAGTTGGCCGCCCGGTGGGCGGCGGTCGCCGTGGCGGTCAGCGTCCACGTCCTGTCCTGTCACGCATTGTTGGCCTTCGGCGACCGCGAGCAGCAGAACACCTGGCTGCCCGGCATGCTGTCGGGCAGCCAGATCGGTGCCTACAGTCTGTCCGAACCCCAGGCCGGGTCCGACGCCGCGGCACTGCGGTGCTCGGCGACACCGACCGACGACGGCTATCTGGTGAACGGATCGAAGGCCTGGATCACCCACGGCGGGATTGCCGACTTCTACACCCTGTTCGCCCGCACGGGCGACGGCTCCCGCGGCGTCTCCTGCTTCCTGATCCCGGCAGGGATCGACGGCCTGAGTTTCGGCAAGCCCGAGGACAAGATGGGCTTGTGCGCGGTGCCGACCACCGCGGCGTTCTACGACAACGTGCGGGTACCCGCCGGCCGGCGCATCGGGGCGGAGGGCCAAGGCCTCCAGATCGCCTTCAGCGCACTGGATGCGGGTCGGCTCGGCATTGCGGCAGTCGCCGTCGGGCTCGCCCAGGCCGCACTGGAGGAAGCCACCGCCTATGCCAACGACCGCAGCACCTTCGGCCGCAAGATCATCGACCACCAAGGACTGGGATTCCTCCTGGCCGACATGGCCGCCGCGGTGGCCAGTGCGCGAGCCACCTACCTCGACGCCGCCCGGCGCAGAGACGCCGGACTGCCGTACTCCCAGCAAGCCAGTATCGCCAAACTCGTCGCCACCGACGCGGCGATGAAAGTCACCACCGACGCGGTTCAGGTGCTCGGCGGGGTGGGATACACCCGGGATTACCGGGCCGAACGGTATATGCGTGAAGCCAAGATCACCCAGATCTTCGAGGGCACCAATCAGATTCAGCGGCTCGTGATCGCCCGCGGATTGGCCACCCACGCACCATGACGCCACAACTGCTCATCGATGAAGAGCCGTCGTAGGCGTTTGCGGACAACATGCACGACAGCGAGAACAACGCAACTGCCGCGGTCGGCGAACTCCACGCTCAGCGCTGGGTCAATCCGGTCACCTGGAAGGATTGCCCCGTGACCACTGAACGAGCGCCAGGCGCAGGACCGCGTCGACAGTTCACCACTGTAGGGGCAGTCCTGGCCCCGCCGGGACGGGCGGTTAACCCAGCGAATGGATAACGACATGGTAGACGAGGACGGCGACGACACAGCAGCGCCGGCCGCGGAAGCTGCCGCCTCCGAGTCCGCTGCTCGCCGTGGGGATGGTGAGGCTTCCATCGGACCGGCCGGATTGCGTGGACTGTTTGGCTCGTCACCGCTTGTGCTCGGACGGGCCATCGGGCTCGGCATTGTTCTCGCCCTCACCGCGTTATGCGGATGGCTGGGCTTCCAGGCCAACCAGGCCCGTCAGGACGCCCATCTGCGCGCTTTGCTGGTGCAGGTCGCAAAGCAGGGGGCGGTCAATCTGACGACGATCGACTACCAGCATGCTGAAACTGACGTCCAGCGCATCCTGGATTCAGCCACCGGCCAGTTCCGCGACGACTTT
>SYAB01000216.1 GCA_005787665.1 Actinomycetota bacterium | reverse complement strand
GGGCGGCCTGTCGATCGCGCTCCTGGCCTACAAGCTCGCACTGGACGGGCGGGAGGCGCCGGTGATCGACGGCCTCACCGGGGTGCAACGCGTGCTGTTCGGCTGGGCTCAGGTATGGCGCACCAAATCCCGCCCGGCCGAGGCGATCCGGCGCCTGGCGACCGACCCGCACTCGCCGCCGGAGTTCCGGTGCAACGGCGTCGTGAGCAATATCGACGACTTCTACGCCGCTTTCGGCGTGGGTGAAGGCGACGCGCTCTACCTCGACCCGCAGCAGCGGGTACGAATCTGGAACTGACCGGCCCTAGTCCTGCGGCAGGTCAGTACAGCGTCCACTGCCAGTCGTCGGCACCGTCGGGCTTGGTGTACATGCCCACCGAGTTCTTCACCACGATCGGGTCACCGCTGCCGAAGTTGTCGTAGAACCACTTCGCGTTCGCCGGGCTGAGGTTGATACAGCCGTGGCTGACGTTGCGCTTGCCCTGGTCGGCCACTGACCACGGCGCGCTGTGCACGAAACCACCGCTGTTGTCGATCCGGACCGCCCACTGCACCTTGAGCTTGTAACCGTCCGGGGAGTTGACCGGGACTCCGTAGGTGGAGGAGTCCATCACCATGTCCGGGAACTTCTCCAGCACGTAGTAGGTACCGTTCTTGGTGTCGTACTTGCCGTCGAGGCCCATCGAGACCGGCAGAGTCTTCTCCACCTTCCCGTTGCGGGTCACCGTCATCTGGTGGGTCGCGTCGTCGACGGTGGCGATCAGCGAGTCGCCGACCCGGAAGCTGGACTTGGCGCCACTGGCGTCGATGTTGACGATGGTGCCGGCCGGCCAGAAGTTGTAGGGCCGCCACCGCACCTGAGTGTCCAGGGTCCAGTAGTAGGCCCCCGGGACCGGCGGATTCGACGAGATGTGGATGGCCTGCTCGGCCAGCGCGCGGTCGGCGATCGGCCGCTGGAAATTGATGATGATCGGCTTGGCCACCCCGACCAGCGCCCCGTTGACCGGGTTGAAGCTCGGCGGCGCGAAAACCGGCTCACCGACATAGGGCGAGTTGTTCTGGCCCTTGGCCGTGCTGGTGTTCGTGCTCGACTGCGGGACCGCCGGGTTGACCACCGGCGCCGGAGTCGACACCGGGGCCACTGGAGCGTCGGCGGGCGAGACCAGATCCCCCGGCCCGGGAGGCGGCGGGGGCGGAAGCACCACCGGCGCGGGCTCCAACGGCACCGGCGGGGGTGGCACGTCGACGATCGGCGGCGGCGGTGGCGGCGGCTCGGGATCGGCCATCGCGGGTCCGCTACCCAAGCCGACAGCCGCGACACCCAGCACACAGAGCGCGGCGGCCAGAGCGCCTCTCACCCGGATCAACGCATTCCTCCTCGGTCGATTTCCATCCAGTCTGACACAGCACCGGCACCACACACCCGCCCGCAAACCGCCGGCAACGCGCTGAACTGCTGGGATCATCGGCACTCGGGTGATCAGCGTTACTTTTCCCCGGCGGATGCGGCGCCGGATCCGGTCGCATCGAACAGGTTCGGGCTGACCACCACACTCACCAACGCCACCGCGATCAGCAGCCCCGAGACGGCCAGCATGACCGGTTCGCCGGCCTGTTCGAACAGCAGTCCGCCGATCAGCGAACCCGCCATGATGCCGACCTGAAAGGCCGCGACGTACACCCCGGAGGCACCATCGGGATCGTCCGGGCAGTGCCGCATCGCTGCCGACTGCAGCATCGGCGGCACGGCGGTCGCGGTCGCCCCCCAGGCCATCACGGCGACGACGCCGATCAACAGGGTGGTCACCGTGTTGCGGTCCAGGAAGCCCAGGCCGGACAGCACGGCGAACACCGCGGCCAGCCCGGCCAGACAGCCGACGATGGCGGCCTTCGGATGCCGATCGCCGGGGCGGGCAAGCAGCGCCATCGCCGCCAGGCCGGCGATCCCATAACCGGCGAGCAACCAGGCCTGGGTGGGTCCGTCGATTCCCACGATGTCCCGGATGACCACCACGATGAAGGTGTAGGAGATGAAGTGACCGGTGACGCCCATGACCGTCAGCAGACTCATCACCACCAGGGGGCGGTTCCTGAAATGTGAGACCCGTTGGGCCCGGGTGCCGTGTGAGATCCCCGGAGCCGCCATGGCCGGCAGGGTCAACCGCGCGGCGACGAGCACGGCCAGAGCGGCCGCGGTGATCGCCACCACGGCCAGTCGCCACCCCCACAGGTCGCTGAGCGCGGCGGTCAACGGGCTGCCCACCACCAGCGCCAACCCGGTCCCCACATAGACCGCCATGGTCGCGCGGGCGGCGTGGGTGGCCGGCACCAGCCTGACCGCGATCGGGGCGATCACCGACCACATCAGGCCGTGGGTCAGCGCGCACAACACCCGCCCCAGGGCAAGCACCTCGAACGTCGGCGCCAGCGCCGAGATCAGCTGCGACACCGTCAGGCAGACCAGCGTGAACACCAGGGTGCGCCGCCGCGGCCAGCCGGCCGTCCAGCGCACCAGGGGGACCGTGGCCAGCGCCGCCACCAGCGCGTAGCTGGCCAGCAGGGTGCCGACCATGGCTTCGCTGACCCTCAGGTCGGCGGCGATCGCGGGTAACGCACCGACGGGCATGATCTCGGCGGTGACGTAGATGAAGGCGGCCGCCGCCAGGACCGACAGCGCCAGCACGACCCGTGGTGTCCAGGGGCCGGAACGCTGCGGGCGGGAGACGTCGACTGTCATAGGTGTGCCGGGGCCGATCCGATCACGGTATCGGCTACGGGCACCGGGCCGATCCCCCGACGCGCCCACAGCCCCCGATCAGGAGCGCACGAGGCGTGCGATCGCCGCCGAGGCCTCGGCCAGCTTGCGCTCGGCTTCGTCCCCGCCCTCGGCGACCGCGTGGCTCACGCAGTGATTGAGGTGTTCGGTGAGCAGACCCAGCGCCACCGACTGCAGAGCGCTGTTGACCGCGCTGATC
>SYAB01000215.1 GCA_005787665.1 Actinomycetota bacterium | reverse complement strand
GGTCGCTGGAGGAGAACCAGCGGGTCACCTTCGACATCGGCCAGGGCGCCAAGGGCCCCCAGGCTCTCGCGGTTCGCCCCGAGTAGCAAAAGCCAACAACTAGTGGGTCGGCAGGGAAACCTGCCGGCCCACTTTTTATTTTGCGACCGCTAATCTGCGTTGGCTCCCACTAATCTGCTTTCGCGCCAGCTAATCTCCTGACGTGTCACAGCCGACCGAGAGCGTTGCAACCGAGGGCGCTGCAGCCGGCAATTCGCTCGACCTGACCGCACTATTCGCGGTGGCACTGCTGGTGGTGGGCTTTACCTTCAGCGACGACGTCGTCGAGTTCCTGTGCGACATCACCGGCAACTCCCGTTCCGCAAACGCACCGTGGCTGATCTTCTTGTTCGACATGCTGCTCGTGCTGGCCACGGCGGCCCTGAAATGGCGGATCAGCGGCGGCACTACTGATCCCCGAAGGTTCCTTCGTCGGCTGCTAACCGGATCGTGGGCCGCCGGCGCGGGACTGGCCGCGATCGCACACCCGATACTGATCATCACTGCCGACTGGCGCGCGGGACTCGGGGACGCCGCGTCGGTGTGGATCAGTCTGCTGGCCTCGATGGTGTTCGTTGCCGCGATGACTCTGCTACTGCTTTCGGCGCTCGGGGAAGGAACGAGTTCCCGAGGCTGGATCGTCCCGCTGGTGATCGGAACTGCTGTCGTCCAGATCGCCACAGGCCTGTGGTATCCGGTCATCGACCTCGAAAGAGGTTGCGGCGGCGACGTTTCCCCGAGCTACTTCTCCGAGATGGCGAACATCCTCGCGGTCGTGCTGTTAACGCTCGGAGTGGAGATGAACTTCGTGCGCCGGAGTGCCGGCGCGCGTGATGTTGGTCAGCGAGTCGCGCCGGTACTCACGGTGATCCTGTTGTGCATCGCCTTGGCGTTGTCGTTCTCCATGCTCGTCAAGGCCGATCTGGGGAAGCTGTGCGGCCTGGCCGCGACCTGGCACCAGTACATCGCCTTCGCCGTCAGCGCCCAAGCGTTGGCCGTGGGACTGGCGACGCTGGTGTGGCTGATGTTGGTCGACGCGGTGGACGCCAACGATCCCCCGCGCGTCGGCAACAGTGCCGACGGCGGGGACCGTGTCTAAACCAGGCCCAGTTCGAACAGATAGCCGTCAGAGACCGGAATGACAGCGGCGGGCGCGGCCCACGGCAAAGCGAACCCGAACAGGGTGAACAGCGACACCAGTCCGGACGCCGCGCCGATCAGCAGCGTCGCCGCCGCACCGACCACCTGGCCCACGATGAAGCCAACCGGGTTATCTCCGAAGATCGCACCCACCGCCTGCCCCACGGCCATTCCGACCGCAGCCTGAAGCGCCGGTTGTTCGATGACGGCCTGGATCACGGCGTTGCTCAGCTCACCGACCGGGGTTCCGCTGGCGATGTCGAGCGCGAGCTCGCTGATCAGATCTTGCACCGCGGTGTTGGCGAGCAGGGAGTCCACCACGGCCTCGGTCACCTGACCGGCCGCGGTGTCCAGGCCGGAGTTGCCCAGCGATCCGCCGACAAGGGTGGTGACGACGTCGCGCGCTACTGCGCTGACCGCTTCCTGCACGGAGGGTTCACCGAGGATCGAACGCAACGCATCGGAGGCGATGGCGTCGAGTGCGGCCACGATGGCCGGGGCGACCTGCAGCGACGCCAGTGCACTCTGCAGCGCGTCGCTCAACGGCGCACCGGCCAGCACCGCGGCAGTGATTTGGCCCGCGGTATCCGACAGTGCCGCCGCGACACCGGGAGCTCCGAGGAACCCGGTCACAGCCGAGCTCGCCAGGTCAGCCAACCCGCCTGACGCCGCGAGGTCGGTCAGCGTGGCGACGATCGTGTCGCCGTAGGTGGAACCGACCAGATCGGTGATGAACGTCCAGACCGACGGATCAGCCGTCACTGCGGACACCAGCACCGCGGTGCTAGCTCCCAGCGCCGCGACCAGACCTGAGTCGGTCAGCACTGCATTCACCGCATTCGCGACGGCGGCAACCACCGCCGGGTTGAATGCCGAATCAGCTTGCAGCCCTTGCCACGCGGCCGCCAGTGCCACCTCGGGATCGGCGCCCGCAAGCAGAGCGGTGGCGGACTGGCCGGCACTCTCCGCCACTGCGGTGGCGATGCCGGGCTGACTGAGGAAGTCGACCACGACCGAACCTGCCACATCGGCGAGTGCCCCCGTGACGGCCGGGTTGGAGATCAGGCCGACGATGACGTCACTGAGGTCCGGGGCGATCCCCGCCACGGGAGTGCCCGCCAGCGCTGCGTTCAGATAGCCGGCGACCTGCTGGCTGACCATCGCCTGCAGTGCCGGATCGCCCGCCACGCCGGCGACCACGTCGGTGACAGCGGTACCCAGCGCCTGCACCAAGCCGGTGTTGGTCAACCCGGCACTGAGGGCCGCGGTCACTGCCACACCCACCGCGTCCCGGAAGGCCGGGTCGGCTTGCAGCGCCTGCCACGCGGCCTCCGCCGCGCCGGCCGGATTGCTGCCGCCCACCAGGGCGCCGATCTGATCGTTGACGCTCTCCATGGCCGCCACCGCGCCGGGCTGGCTGAGCAGAGTGGTCACCGCGGTACCGCCGATAGCGCCCAAACCGGCACCGGCCGCGGGGTTGGCCAGCAGGCC
>SYAB01000214.1 GCA_005787665.1 Actinomycetota bacterium | reverse complement strand
TCCTGCACCGGGATTCCCTCGGTGATGACCACCAACAGCGGGATCTCGGCGTCGATCGCCTCGACGATGGCATCCTTGGCGAACTGGGGCGGGACGAAGGCGATCGACACGTCCGCACCGGTCTTCTCCATCGCCTCGGCCACCGAGGCGAACACCGGTAGCTCGACGTCGTTGCCGCCCTTGTCTTTATGCGACACCGTCGTACCCGCCTTGCGGGCATTGACACCGCCGACCACCTGAGTGCCGGCCTTGAGCATCAGCGCGGTGTGCTTGGTTCCCTCGCCGCCGGTGATGCCCTGGACGATCACCTTGGAGTCTTTGTTCAGATAGATCGACATGTCTAGGCGTCCTTTGCAGCGAAAGCGAGTTCAGCGGCCTTGTCGGCACCCGAGTCCATGGTGTCGGCCACGACGACCAGGGGGTGATTGGCCTCGGCGAGGATCCGCCGGCCCTCCTCGACGTTGTTTCCGTCGAGTCGGACCACCAGCGGCTTGTTGGCCTCCGAGCCCAGCATCTGCAGGGCCTTGACGATTCCGGAGGCCACCGCATCGCAGGACGTGATCCCGCCGAAGACGTTGACGAACACACTCTTGACCTGACGGTCACCGAGGATGACGTCCAGTCCGGCGGCCATCACCTCCGCCGACGCGCCGCCACCGATGTCGAGGAAGTTGGCCGGCTTGACCCCGCCGTGCTTCTCCCCCGCGTAGGCCACCACGTCCAGGGTGGACATCACCAGGCCCGCGCCGTTGCCGATCACCCCGACTTCGCCGTCGAGCTTGACGTAGTTCAGGTCGTGCTGTTTGGCCTTGAGCTCCAGCGGGTCGGTGGCTTCCTTGTCCTCGAACTGGGCGTGGTCGGGGTGGCGGAAGTCGGCGTTACCGTCCAGGGTCACCTTGCCGTCCAAGGCCAGGATCTGGTCGTCGGGGGTGCGCACCAAGGGGTTGACCTCCACCAGGGTGGCGTCCTCCTTGACGAAGACCTCCCACAGTTTGGCGATGGTGACCGCCGCCGCGTCGAGCACCTCGGCGGGGAGATGACCCTTTTCGGCGATCTCGCGGGCGAAGGCGACGTCGACACCCTTGACGGCGTCGACGGGAACCTTGGCCAGCCGGTCCGGCTTGGTGGCGGCCACCTCCTCGATCTCCATACCGCCTTCCACCGAGCACATCGCCAGATATGTGCGGTTGGCTCGGTCGAGCAGGAATGAGACGTAGTACTCCTCGGCGATGTCACTGGCCTCCGAAACCAGCAACTTCTTCACGACGTGCCCTTTGATGTCCAGACCCAGGATGTTCGAGGCGTGGGTGAAGGCGTCCTCGGGCGTCGCGGCGTATTTCACCCCGCCCGCCTTACCCCGTCCACCCGTCTTCACCTGGGCTTTTACCATAACGGGGCGGCCGATCTCCGCGGCGATGGCCTTGGCGTCCGCCGCCGACTCGGTGACTCTGCCGGGCGTGCTGGGAACGTTGTGCTTGGCGAACAATTCCTTCGCCTGATACTCGAAAAGGTCCATGGCGTGGGGCAGGCCCTCTCACTGGGGTTCGGTGGTTTGACGACGTGGCTCCGGGGGAACTGTATCCGCAGGCGACGGGCCCAACGGACCCGCCTACCTTAACGAAATGACCCTGCGCCGGGTCGAGGTGACGAACATCACAATCCCCGGCGCAGTTGGCGCATGGGTTGCCAGTTTCGTCTCAATTTGGTTACCGTTCACCGGTCTAGATAACGCTTTGGTCACGGACTTGAGGATTTGGTTTTGACGCAGCTTAGGACGACCCCATCCCGGGACTCGCGGTCGCGAGCCGACGTCGGGTCCTCGCCCGAGTCCGCCGATCTGGGTCCCACGCTCGATGTGATGGGGGACGTCGAGGATCTGACTCCGCTCCTCGAGGTGCCCGTCGCATACGCCGGTAAGCCCGCCGCCAAGGCGGAGCGGCCGATGTTCAACAGCACCGAGGACACCGACATGCTGCCGCGCACGCCGCGGCACCGCCGTCAGCCCACCAGTGCTGCACGAGGCCGCATGCTGATCGCCGCCATGGCCGCCGGCGCCGCCGCCGCCGCCGCCTACACGATGGTCACTCCCGAGGAGCCGGTGCAGACGCGGACCGTGCTCGCCGCCGAGAAGACCCCGGCGCAGGGCATGCCCTCGTCACGAGGGGTCGAGTTGATCGCGGTCAAGCCGGTGGCCGGCGCGGCCGTGCATGCCGAGGAACTCGCCCGGGGCGTTGCCTACGCCGCCGAGCGCGCCGAGCGCGAGGCCCGTCTGCAGCGACCGCTGTTCGTCCTGCCCACCCGGGCGCTGTTCACCTCCGGCTTCGGCTACCGCTGGGGCGCCCTGCACGGCGGGGTCGACCTCGCCGGCCCGATCGGCACCCCGATCCACGCGGTATCCGACGGCGTGGTCGTCGACGCCGGCGCCACCAACTCCGGTTACGGCGCCTGGGTGAAACTGCGCCACTCCGACGGCACCGTGACGCTGTACGGCCATATCAACAGCTGGGACGTCCAGATCGGACAGCGGGTGTTCGCCGGGGACCAGATCGCCACCATCGGCAATCGCGGCTTCTCCACCGGCCCGCATCTGCACTTCGAGGTGCTGCTGGGCGGCACCAGCCAGACCGATCCGGTGCCGTGGCTGGCAGCGCGGGGCGTTTCGCTGGGTGGCTACGTCGGCTGACCCGTCCGGTCAGGACAGTCCCAGCCCCGCCCCGCGGATTCGGAGACGGCCCACCGGTCTCACCGGTTCGGCCGAGGCCCCGACCCACATCATCCGGCGATCGCCCGCCGAACCCGCGACAACTCTGATCCCGAGCGCCCGCGTTCCGCAACCGCACACCGCGATCGCCGCGGCCGCGGTCTCCATCGTGGGCGGGTGGGCGACCGCTGTGGTGGCCACCGACCTGATCACGGGGTGGTGGCGCACCGACCGGCTGTTCTGTATCGCGGTCGGGTTCCTCACACTGCTGTTCGCCGTGACCGCGGTGGCCGGGGTGATCCTGCTGCTGCTGCGCCGCGGCGTCGGCCGCTGGCTGATCGTCTTCGCTGCGGCGGTGGCACTGCTGACCTTTGGCAGCCTCTTCCTGGCCGGGGCGCGGGTCGCGCGCCCGGTCTATCTCATCCCGCTGCTGCCACTGTCCAGCCTGGCGCTGGCCCTGCACCCGGCCACCCGAAGATGGTGCGCGGCGCAGGACGGCTAAAGCTTGTGCACCGGCGCGTGGTTGTGCATCAGCTTGACTCGCCCCGCGCTGCCGAAGTCGATCAGCGACATCGCCGACTCCCCCATGCCGGACACCTCCTCGACCCGGCCGAGCCCGTACTTGTCGTGGCTCACCCGGTCACCCGGTTCCAGGACGATCAGCGGCCTGCGCGCCCCACTTGAGCGCACCGGCGACGCCGGCTCCCGGGGCGGCCCGAACCGGCCGGCGACGGGAGCACTGAGGGAAGGCGCGGCCTCGGTGCGCCGCCAGTCGACGAGGTGTTCGGGAATCTCCCGCAGGAAGCGCGACTCCGGGTTGAGCATCGGCTGACCCCACGACGAGCGCACCTTGGCCCGGCTCAGGTAGAGCCTTTGCCGGGCGCGGGTGATGCCGACGTAAGCCAATCGTCGCTCCTCGCTCAGCTCGGTCGGGTCGCCCAGCGCGCGCATGTGCGGGAACATGCCGTCCTCCCAGCCGGTCACGAACACCACCGGGAACTCCAGGCCCTGGGCGGTGTGCAACGTCATCAGGGTCACCCCGCCGGCCTCGTCCTGCGGAATCTCGTCGGAGTCGGCCACCAGCGACACCCGCTCGAGGAAGTCGGCCAGAACGCCGGTCGGCGGAACGTCCTCGTCGCCGGAGTCCTCGTCGAGGGCCTGGGCGTTGGCCCTGTCGATGCTGAATTCGTGTGCGACGGAAACTAATTCGTTGAGATTGTCCAGCCGGGCCAGGTCCTGCGGATCGTTGGAGGACTCCAGTTCGCGACGATAGCCGGTCCGGTCCAGCACCGCCTCCACGAGGTCGCCCAGCTCGTCGTTGCGGTGCCCGCGAAGCTCGTCGAGCAATTCGACGAATCCGGCGATCGCCTTCTCCGAGCGGGTGTTGAGCATCGCCACCCTGCCCTCGGCGGCGGCGGCCAATGCGTCGGCGAAGGTGCCGCCGGTGTTCTCCGCGTGCACCGCCACGCATGCTTCGGCACGGTCACCGATCCCGCGCCGGGGGGTGTTGAGGATGCGTCGCATGCTGACGGTGTCACCCGGGTTGTCCAGCACCCGCAGGTAGGCGACGATATCGCGGATCTCCTTGCGCTCGTAGAAGCGGACCCCGCCGACCACCTTGTAGGGAATGCCGGCCCGGATGAACACCTCCTCCAGCGCCCGTGAGGAATTGTTGGTGCGGTAGAACACCGCGATGTCGTTGTAGGTGTAGTCACCGCCGGTGACCAGACCGTCGATCTCGCCGGCCACGAACCGCGCCTCGTCGTGTTCGTTGTCGGCCACGTAACCGACGATCGAATCGCCGTCGCCGGCGTCGGTCCACAGCCGCTTGTCCCGGCGGCCGCTGTTGTAGGCGATCACCGCGTTGGCCGCCGAC
>SYAB01000023.1 GCA_005787665.1 Actinomycetota bacterium | reverse complement strand
TCAACCGGGTAAGGAATCAGCCAGAGCGACGGTTTCGGCTATCTTCTCAGTTCATTCTCAGGTAGCATTCAACAACGAGGAACGGAAGGTGGGTGGTTCGCGGTGCGGCGCGCGTTCGGTCCGATTTTCACGACAGGGGCGGCGTTGACGGCCGCCGGCGTCGTGGTGGCCAACCCCGTCATACCGCCCCGCTCCGACGTCCAGATTCCCGCCGTCCAGCTTTCCGCCGGCGCCGGCGACGCACTGGGGATGCTCGACGAGGACTTCCTCAACGCCATCGCCCCGGCACCGCCACAGTCGACGAACCCTTTTGTCATCCTCAAGGACCTCATCACCTCACTGGCCGCGGACGCGACCTATCTGGGCAAGAGCGCAATCGTCGACGCCTTCGTGGCCGGGGCGACGGCGGTCACCCAACCGGAGTTGACGGCGTCGTCCTACCCGTATGTCCCGCAAACCCGGCCGGCCCCCTCCTCCGATTTGGCCCCGGCGCAGCTGGACCCGGCGGCGCTGAACCCCTTGTCCCTGGAGTCGGTGCTTCCCGTCGAATTGGGTCTGCCGACCGCGGACCTCTCCGACCTCAGCCCGGTGATGGCCGAGGCTGTCACCTCGATGGTCAACGATGTCAGCTACGTCAGCAACCAGTTGGTCACCGCGGCAGTCGCCGCCGGTGCGATGCTGGCGGCTGAGCCGGCGCTGATCGTCGGCACGCTCTGGGCGCTGGTCGAGGGCGACGTTCGCGGGGCGCTGGAGACCGCGGTCGCTGCGGTGTCGGCGCCGTTCGCTCCGTCGCGGATCGTCCTCGACGCCCTGCACACCGTCATCACCCGGCACCTGCCCGGTGCGCCCGCCGCGGTCGCCCCGGAGATCGAGCCTCCCGCAGCCCCCGAGACTGAGCCGTCGGCCCCCGTCGAGACACCCGAGCCGGGGACCACCAGTCCGCTGGCCGCCGAAGCGGACCGGGTCACCACGGCTGGGCCCCGCCAGCGTCGGGCGGTCATCGACCCACCCGCGGTCGTACTTCCGGTCGCCGCCGTCCCGGCGGAGGTGAACGTGCCCGCCGAGGTGCAGGAGCAACCCGACACCCCGGGCGCCGGTCGCGGGGAGACCGAGCAGAAGCCGTCCGTGCGACGGTCCGGCGCGCTTGGCCGGGCCGTCACCGGCGTCGTGGACCAGGCCGGGACCGCGCTGCGCGACACCGGCGACGCCGTCCGCCAGGCGACGGGTCGCCCCGCCAGAGTGCCGAGCGAACCCAGCGACGATTAGTGGGCCGGGCCGACGCCGCGTAGTGGCAGAATCCGCCTCATGCGGATGTCGGCGAAGGCGGAGTACGCCGTTCGCGCCATGACCCAATTGGCCTCGGTGCCGCCCGGTGTCCTGGTCAAGACCGAGGATCTGGCCAAGGCCCAGGGCATCCCCGCCCAGTTCCTGGTGGACATCCTGTCGGACCTGCGGGCCGACCGACTGGTGCGCAGCCACCGCGGCCGCGACGGCGGCTACGCCCTGGCCCGCCCCGCCGATCAGGTCAGCATCGCCGACGTGCTGCGGTGCATCGACGGTCCGCTGGCCAGCGTCCGCGATATCGGCCTGGGCGACCTGCCCTACTCCGGGCCCACCGCGGCCCTCACCGACGTCTGGCGCGCGCTGCGCGCCAGCATGCGCGCGGTGCTGGAGGAGACGACGCTGGCCGACGTGGCCCACGGCGAGCTACCCGAGAATGTGCGCCGAATGGCCCGCGACTACGAGACACAGGAGGACCGCCGTGGGCGTCGGAGCGGCTAGTGGCGGGGTGGCGACCCGGGTCGAGCGGCTCGGCCGGATCGGGCCCAACTGGTTCGCCTCGGTGATGGGCACCGGCATCGTGGCCAACGCCGGGGCCACCCTGCCGGTGCACCTGCCCGGCCTGCACACCCTGACCCGGGTCGTGTGGGTGTTCGCGGCGCTGCTGCTGGCGGCCCTGACGGCCCTGGTGGGCGGACACTGGCTGCGGCATCCGACCGTCGCCCGCAGCCACGCCGACAACCCGCAGATGGCGCACTTCTACGGGGCCGCGCCGATGGCGATGCTCACCGTCGCGACCGGCGCACTGCTGGTCGGCGGGGATCTGATCGGGGAGCGTGCGGCGGTCAGCCTGGCCTGGTCGCTGTGGACGCTGGGCACGATCGGCGGTCTGTTCACCGCCGTCACCATCCCCTACCTGATGTTCACCCAGCATGACGTCAAACCGGACGCCGCCTTCGGCGGCTGGCTGATGCCCGTGGTCCCGCCGATGGTGGCGGCCGCCACCGGGGCGCTGTTGATCCCGCACACCGCACCCGGGGCGGCCCGCCAGACCATGCTCTACGGCTGCTACGCGATGTTCGGGCTGTCGCTGATCGCCGCCTTCATCATCATCTCGATGATCTGGAGCCGGCTGGTGCTTTACGGCACCTCCGGCACCGCGCGAGTGCCAACCCTGTGGATCGTGCTCGGCCCACTGGGGCAGTCCATCACCGCCGCCGGGCTGCTCGGACACAATGCCGCAGACGCTGTCGACTCCGAAATCGCCTGGGCCATGGATACTTTCGCGATCCTCTTCGGCGTGCCGGTGTGGGGATTCGCGGTGCTGTGGATCGCGCTGGCCGCTTCGCTGACCATCCGAACCCTGCGTCGGGGCATGCCGTTCGCGCTGACCTGGTGGAGCCTGACGTTCCCGGTCGGCACCTTCGTCACCGGCACCACCCAACTGGCGCTGCATACCGGCCTGCCGGCGTTCCGGGTCGCCGCCGTCGTCGCCTACCTCGGCCTGCTGTGCACCTGGCTGCTGGTCGCCGCACGCACCACCCACGGCAGCCTCCGGGGCAACCTGCTCAGCGTGCAGCCGTCCACCGCGCCGGTGCCCGCCCGAAAGGATCCGGTGCGCTGATGCAGGTGGGCATGACGATGCCGGTGATGGAGCCCGACCTGGACGCGCGAGTTCTGCGGCAGTGGGCGCAGGGTGTCGACGAAGGTCCGTTCTCCTCGCTGTGCTGGGGTGAGCGCATCGCCTTCGGTAACCCCGAGGCGCTGACCCTGCTGGGCGCGCTGGCCGCCTGGACCGACCGGGTCCCGCTGATCACCACGGTCGTGGTTCCCCAACTGCACGACCCGGTGCTGCTCGCCAAGTCGCTGGCGACCGGGGACATGCTGTGCGGCGGCCGGCTCACGGTCGGCATCGGGGTGGGCGGCCGGGAGGAGGACTACCGGGCCGTCGGCGCCGATACCTCCACCCAGACCATGCGCGGGATGGCGGAGCGGGTCGAGGTCATGAAGCGGGTGTGGGCGGGGGAGAAGGTCACCGACTCGGTGCTACCGGTCGGCCCGCAGCCGGAGCGTCAGGGCGGCCCGCGACTGCTCGTCGGCACAATCGGACCCAAAACCCTGCGCAGCTCTGCCGCCTGGGCGGACGGACTCGCCGGCATCACCCTGGACCTCGACGTCGACAAGGAGAGCACCCTGTTCGACGTCGGGCGCGCAGCCTGGGCCGAGGCCGGCAAGCCCGAGCCGCACCTGGCCACCTCGTTCTGGTTCGCCCTCGGCGATCCGGCCGACGCCCGCGCCCAGATCCATCGCCACCTGCGGCACTACATGAACTGGATTCCCGTCGAGATCGTCGACGCGATGGCCCCGGTCACCGGCTGGGCC
>SYAB01000213.1 GCA_005787665.1 Actinomycetota bacterium | reverse complement strand
CAGGAAGTAGCCGAACGCCAGACCCCCGACCTTGCCGACGGTGGCGGCTTTGCGTACCGACCCGATGCCCAGCACGATCGTGCAGAAGATGACCGGGGTGATCATCATCTTGATCAGGTTGACGAACATCGTCCCGAGAACACCCACGCTCTTGCCCACGCCGGGCGCCACCAGTCCGAGGATGATCCCGCCGACGACGGCGGCGATCACCGCCAGGTACAGCCAGTGTGTGCGGTCGCGGGGACGCGGGGGTGGTGAGGTCATGGGCGGAGTCTGCCAGTACATCGGCGGCCATTCCGGGGCGATGACCGAACCCGTGGCGGGGACGGGTGACTGGCGGGGTGTGGGCCGCGCTGTTATCCATGGGCGGTGTCCCTTGAGGTCTCGGTCACCGACCTGGTCGCCGCGGCGGTCGCCGTGACCGGGATCGGCGAGGATCTGGCCTCTTCCCTGGTCCGTTCCGAAGGTACTGTCGAGTCGGCTTCTGTTGGCTGGCAGGGGGATTCGGCTGCTGCCCTAGGGGTGCTGGCTAGCCGGCTCGCGGGTGCGGACAGTGTGCTGCTGGGGCGGCTGCGGGAACTCGCCGGGGCGCTGGATTCGTGTGCACAGGCGTTCGCGGCCGATGAGCAGTCTGGTGCGCGGGCCCTCGGTGCGTGGTGAGTCTCTCGGTCACGCAGATCAAGCAGTGGGACCCCGTCGCGGTGCGGGAGGTGGCTCGCGCGTTGTTCTCCCGCAGTCAGGCGTTGGCCGCCGCCGCCGCGGCACTCGGCGGTCTACCGCAGTCTTGGGACGGTGAGGCGGCGACGGCGGCGCGTAACACCGTGGGCCTGATCCGGACGGAACTGGCGGCCGCGGGGCGATCGGCTGCCGACGCCGCCGCGGCGGCCGCGAGGGCTGCCGACGCCATCGAGGGCCTCCAGGCCGAGCTGCGGCGGCTGACGGTTGACGCGGCACTGGGCGGGTGCGAGGTCGATCCGTCGGGACGGGTGCTCGCCGCGGTTTCGGTCGGCGAGAGCTTCGCGCGACGCCGCGACGCCGTCTTCGAGCTGCAGGCCAGGCTGGACGGCATTGTGCGGCAGGCCGATTCGGTCGATACCGAGCTGGCCGCCGCGCTGAGCGGTACGTCCGCGCCGCCCCCGTCGCCTGATCGGCCCTTGCCGGCCGACCCCTGCGCGTTCGCCGCGATGTGGCGCGGCCTCTCGCCCGGGGAGCGCGATGCGCTCTTCGCGCGCGACCCGGCCATCGGCAACCGCGACGGTATGCCGGTGGGTTCGGGGGAGAACCCGGGCAGGGATCACTACAACCGCCGCCGACTGGCTGAGGAACTGCAGCGCGCCCGCGCCTCCGGATCCGAGAATCTCGCCGACCTGCAGGCCCTGAACCGGACGCTGCTGGCCCACCCCGACCTCCGGCTCATGCTGCTCGACACCCGCGGCGCGCGCCTGCGCGCGGCGTTCGCCGCCGGTGACCCCGACACCGCCACCCACGTCTCGGTCACCACCCCGGGGATGAACACCACCGTCGCCGACAGCGCGAACACCATGGCCGCCGAGGCGATCGCCCTGCGCCAGTCGGCCACCCGCCAGCTCAGCCTCGCCCCCGGCCGCGCCGGTGAGACCGTCGCGACCATCGGGTGGATCGGCTACGACGCCCCGCAGATCCGTGCCCGCGACGGGCTTCGCGGCGTGGTGCGCGGCGCGCTCGGCGTGAGTCACGACGACGTCGCCGGTGGAGCCGCGGGGGACCTGTCCCGCTTCTACGCCGGCATCCAGGCCGCCCGCGACGTCGGCCCGGCCCACCTGACCGCCATCGGGCACTCCTACGGCTCGCTGACCACCGGCCTGGCCCTGCAGCAGCCGGGGGAGCACGGCGTCAGTGAGGCGGTGTTCTACGGCTCACCCGGGGTCGGGGCGGAGACGCCTCGGGATCTGGGTCTGGCGCCGGGACACGTCTACGCGATGGCGACCCCGGACGACCCGATCCGGTTCGTCTTCTCCGCGCCCGCGGTGGGGCCGGTCCTGGCGCCGGTGATCCCCGGTCCGCTGGACGACGTGCTGCTCGCTGCCGCCCGGGTTTCCGGGGCGGGGGAGTTCGGGCCCGACCCGGCGGGCAATCCGAGGTTCGTGCAGTTGGAGACCGAGGCGATGTGGGGTCTCGAGGAGGCCAGCGGGCACAGCGAGTACCCAAGGGCCGGGGATGAGGGGGAGCGGACGAGCACCTACAACCTGGCTGCGGTGGTGGCAGGGCTGGAGGGCAACGTCATCACGAAGTGAGGGTGCGGTTGAATGCCTCATGAAGATCGACGGATCGGTGGCGGTGGTCACCGGAGCGGGCTCGGGGATCGGCAGATCCATCGCCGCGGCGCTGGCATCGGCGGGCGCCTCGGTGGTGGTCGGCGACATCGACGCGGCCTCCGCCGCCGAGACCGCTGCGATGATCGGTGGAGTCGCGGTGTGCGCCGACGCCGCGAGCGCCGACGGCATCGCGGCACTGCTCGACACCGCCCGCCGGGAGTTCGGCGGCGTTGACATCTACGTCGCCAATGCCGGCGTCGTCGGCCAACCCGGCCTTGGTGACGACGAAGCCGCCTGGGACCGGATCATCGACGTCAACGTGCGCGCCCACATCCGCGCCGCCAAAGCCGTTATGCCGGAATGGCTTGAGCGTGGCAGCGGTCACTTCGTCGTCGTCTCCTCGGCCGCCGGGCTGCTGACCCAGCTCGGTGCGGCGCCCTACAGCGTGACCAAGCACGCCGCCGTCGGGTTCGCCGAGTGGCTGGCCATCACTTACGGCGACAGCGGAATCGGTGTGAGCTGTGTGTGCCCGATGGGCGTCGACACCCCACTGCTGCGGGCGATGTCGGATGCGCCGGACGCCGAGGCCCGGGTGGCCGGTGCCGCCGTCACCGGCGCCGGTGCGGTGATCAGCCCGGACGACGTGGCCGACCTGACGGTCCAGGCCATCACCGACGGGACGTTCCTGGTGCTGCCGCATCCGGAGGTGCTGAGCATGTTCCGGCAGAAGGGGACGGATTACGGGCGGTGGATTGCGGGGATGCGGCGGTATCTGGGGAGCTTGGGGTAGGGGATTTCAGCGGGCCGTTCTTCCGACCGTGCAGCGGTGAGGGGCGCCTACCTGCCGATTTGGCTGTTGCTGCGCCGCTTCTGTAGCCTTGCGGAGTCAACGCGGGGTGGAGCAGCTCGGT
>SYAB01000212.1 GCA_005787665.1 Actinomycetota bacterium | reverse complement strand
CGGGCTACGGTTTCGCCGACCACAAGGGCTACAGCACGCCCGCGCACAGTGCCGCGCTGGCCGAGTTGGGTCCCTGCGCCCAGCACCGGTACTCCTTCATCAACGTCCGCCGGGTCGCTGGGGCACGGGGCGCGTGAGACAAGATGGAACCCACCCACGACGACAAGGACCACTGAGCCGATGAGTGCCGAGGATCTCGAGAAGTACGAAACCGAGATGGAGCTCTCCCTGTACCGCGAGTACAAGGACATCGTCGGGCAGTTCAGCTACGTCGTGGAGACCGAGCGGCGCTTCTACCTGGCCAACAGTGTCGAGTTGGTGCCGCGTAACACCGACGGCGAGGTGTACTTCGAGCTGCGGCTGGCCGATGCCTGGGTGTGGGACATGTACCGGCCGGCCCGCTTCGTCAAACAGGTCCGGGTGATCACCTTCAAGGACGTCAACATCGAAGAGGTGGAGAAGCCCGAGCTGCGCCTGCCCGAGTGAGCTGAAGGGATGCAGCCCAGGGGGAGCTGGGGATCACCGCGAGATTGGGGATAACCCCGGCCTGCGGGCACCGGATCCTCCGGATCTGTCGTCGCCGTCGCCCAGGCTGGGCCCCATGACAACACGCCGCAACCAACTCGGGGCGTTCGGGGAGCAGGTCGCCGTCGAGCACCTGGAGGCTCTCGGCCTGAGAATCCTGGCCCGCAACTGGCGCTGCCGGTACGGAGAACTCGACGTGATCGCCGCCGACGGTGACCACACGCTGGTGTTCGTCGAGGTCAAGACCCGGTCCGGGGACGGCTTTGGCGGCGTCGAATCGGCGGTCACGCCGCGCAAGCTGCGCCGTATCCGGCGGCTGGCCGGAATCTGGCTGGCCGGCCGGCCGGAGCGGTGGGCACAACTGCGGATCGACGTACTGGGAGTGCGGGTGGGCCGGCAGCCCCGACCCGAGGTCATCCATCTGTGCGGGGTCGGCTGATGGCGCTCGGACGGGCCTTCTCGGTGGCCGTGCGAGGTCTGGACGGCGACATCGTCGAGATCGAGGCCGATATCAGTTCCGGCTTGCCCGGCGTGCACCTGGTCGGCCTGCCCGACGCGGCCCTGCAGGAATCCCGGGATCGGGTCCGTGCGGCGATCACCAACTGCGGTAACTCCTGGCCGATGTCGCGGCTGACGCTGGCGCTGTCTCCGGCGACGCTGCCCAAGACCGGGTCGCTCTACGACATCGCACTGGCCTGCGCGGTGCTCTCCGCGAACCGGAAGACGCCCTGGCACCGTCTGGAGAAGACCGTGCTGCTCGGCGAACTGGCCCTCGATGGGCGGATCCGGCCGGTTCGCGGTGTGCTGCCCGCGGTGCTGACCGCCCGCCGTCAGGGTTGGCCGACGGTGGTGGTGCCGGTCGACAACCTTGCCGAGGCGAGTCTGGTCACCGGTATCGAGGTGTTCGGCGTCCCCGATCTGCGCCGTCTGCAGCTGTGGTTGGGCCGCGGCACCGGGCTTGCGGCCCGCGTGCGGTCGGCGGCCCCTGCGTCCTCAGAACAGGGCGCCGATCTCGCCGAGGTCGTCGGCCAGACTCAGGCCCGTTTCGCCGTCGAGGTGGCCGCCGCCGGAGCGCACCACCTGATGCTCACCGGTCCGCCAGGTGTGGGCAAAACCATGCTCGCTCAACGGCTTCCGGGCTTACTGCCGGACCTGACCAGCAGTGAGGCACTCGAGGTGACTGCCGTGCACTCGGTGGCCGGACTGCTCTCGGCGAATACCCCACTGGTCACCCGTCCGCCCTTTGTCGCCCCGCATCACTCGTCGAGTGTGGCGGCACTGGTCGGCGGCGGGGCCGGGCTGGCCCGGCCGGGCGCGGTCAGCCGGGCCCATCGCGGGGTGCTCTTCCTCGACGAGTGCGCCGAACTCCAGGTTCCGGCGTTGGAGTCGCTGCGCACCCCACGGGAGGACGGTGAGATTCGGCTCGCCCGGCGCGACGGGGTGGTGTCGTACCCGGCCCGTTTCCAGCTGGTGCTGGCCGCCAACCCGTGTCCCTGCGCGCCGGCCCGGGAGAGTGACTGCATCTGTTCGTCGTTGCAGAAGCGCCGCTATCTCGGCAAACTTTCCGGCCCGCTGCTCGACCGGGTCGATCTTCGGGTGCAGATGCACACCACCCGCGCGGGTGCGTTCGCCACCCCGACGAGCGAGAGCAGTGATCGGGTTCGTGCCCGGGTGGCCGGCGCCCGCGACGCGGCCGCCGAACGGTGGCGCGCCCACGGCTTGATCACCAATGCCGAGGTCCCTGGAGCGCTGCTGCGCGGTGCGTTTCGCCTCGGCCCCGCGGCGATGGTCCCCCTGAAGACCGCGCTGGAGCGTGGCCTGCTGAGCCTGCGCGGGGTGGACCGGAGCCTGCGGGTCGCCTGGACACTGGCCGACTTGGCCGGCCGTACAGCGCCGACGCTCGACGATGTCGGGGTCGCGTTGAGTTTCCGGCAATCGGAGGGTGTGCGATGACCGCCGACGATGCGCTGCGGGCATGGGCCTACCTGTCGAGGGTCACCGAGGGGCCCTGCGCCGAACTGGTCGGCCTGCTCGATCGGGTCGGTCCGGAGGAGGCCGCCGAGCGGATCAAACGAGGAGCGGTCGACAAGGCGCTGGCCCGCCGCACCGCATCGCGCCGTGATATCGACAGTGCCGCTCACGACCTGGAGGTGTTGGATCGCCGCGGTGGGCGATTGGTGACGCCCGAGGACGACGAATGGCCGAGGCTGGCGTTCGCGGCATTCGGCGGAATCCCGCTGCGCGACCGGCCCGAGGGTCGCCCGCCGCTGGTCCTGTGGGTGATCGGACCGGCCCGACTCGATGAGGTCTCCGAACGGTCCGCGGCCATCGTCGGAACCCGGGCGTGCACCGCCTACGGCGAGCATGTCGCGGCCGAACTGGCCGCGGGCCTGGTTGAGCATGATGTCGCGGTGATGTCCGGTGGCGCCTACGGGATCGACGGCGCGGCCCACCGGTCGGCGCTCGCCGGCGACGGTGTGACGGTGGCCGTGCTCGCCGGCGGACTCGACATCCTCTACCCGGCCGGCCACTCGGCGTTGCTGCACCGCATCGGCTCCAGCGGTCTGCTGGTCAGCGAGTACCCGCCCGG
>SYAB01000211.1 GCA_005787665.1 Actinomycetota bacterium | reverse complement strand
GAGCCCCTTCCGGCGGCCCCGCCCCCGCCGCCGCCCGCTGATCCGGCCGCGCCGCCCGTACCGCCCCCGCCGCCGCCCCCGTGAGCGGGGCGCCCCTGGGCGATCCCCCGGGAGTGGAGCAGACGGCGGGGTCCTCGCGACCCACGGTGTCGCCGCAACCGCTGGCCGGTGACCTGCGCAGTGCGGACGATCGCGATCTGCCCAGCCGCACCGATCCGCTGGGGGCGGCACTGTCCGAGGTCGTCGGCGGCCCGGTCGGTCGGCACGCGCTGCTAGGCCGGACCCGGGTACTCACCCCGCTTCGCGTGATGTTCATCGCGGCGCTGGTCTTTCTGGCACTGGGCTGGTCGACGAAGGCGCCGTGCTTGCAGACCGTGGGCACCGGAACGCCCGACCAGAAGGTGGCGAACTGGAACAACCAGCGGGCCTACTACGAACTCTGCTACTCCGACACCGTGCCGCTCTACGGCGCGGAGTTGTTGAGCCAAGGCAAGTTTCCGTACAAGTCGAGCTGGCTGGAACTGGACTCCGAGGGCAGGCCACAACAGCAGTACGACGGCAGCCCGGCGGTCCGCTACATGGAGTATCCGGTGCTGACCGGGGTCTACCAGTATGTCTCGATGTCGTTGGCCAAGACCTACACCGCGTTCGCCACGGCGACCAAGCTGCCCTTGCTCAACGGGGTGGCCGAAGTGGTGATGTTCTTCAACATCGTGGCGTTCGGGTTGGCGTTGGCGTGGCTGGCGACGGTGTGGGCGACCGCGATGCTGGCCGGCCGCCGGATCTGGGACGCGGCTCTGGTGGCCGCTTCGCCGATCCTGATCTTCCAGATATTCACCAACTTCGACGCCCTGGCAACGGCTTTGGCGGCGGGTGGCCTGCTCGCCTGGGCGCGCCGGCGACCCGGCCTGGCCGGGGTGCTGATCGGGCTGGGCGTGGCGGCCAAGCTGTATCCGGCGCTGCTGTTGCTGCCACTGCTGGTGTTGGGGGTGCGCACCGGCCGGGTGCCCGACGCGGTGCGCACGACGGCGGTCGCCGTTCTCACCTGGCTCGCCATCAACCTGCCGGTGATGCTGCTCTACCCCCGGGGGTGGTCGGAGTTCTTCCGGCTCAACAACCGGCGTACCCAGGACATGGATTCGCTGTTCAACGTCGTGAAGTCCTTCACCGGCTGGCCGGGTCTGGACTCCGGCCTCGGCTTCTGGCAACCCCCGCTGGTGCTCAACGCCGTCGTCGCTGTTCTCTTCGGATTGTGTTGCGCCGCAATCGCCTACATCGCGCTGACCGCGCCGCGGCGACCGCGGGTCGCCCAACTGGCCTTCCTGATGGTGGCGGCTTTCCTGTTGGTCAACAAGGTGTGGAGTCCGCAGTTTTCGCTGTGGCTGGTGCCGTTGGCCGTGCTCGCGCTGCCGCATCGGCGGGTGCTGCTGGCGTGGATGACCATCGACGCCCTGGTCTGGATCCCCAGGATGATGTATCTCTACGGCGAGCAGAACAAAGGCTTGCCCGAACAGTGGTTCACCGCGACGGTGCTGCTGCGCGACCTGGCGGTGGTTGGACTGATCATTCTGGTGATTCGTCAGATCTACCGCCCCGCAGAGGATCTCGTACGCTGGGACGGCCGCATCGACGATCCCGCCGGTGGCCTGTTCGACGACGCCCCCGATGCGTTCCCGACCGGGTGGCCGCAGCGGTTGCGGCCCCGCACGACAGAGGAGGACTGGGATGCTCGTCGCGATCGCGCTGTTCCCGCGTAACACCGCGTTGGATTCGATCGGCCCGTATGAGGTGCTGCAACGGGTTCCGTGTATCGACGTCGTGTTCGTCGGTCACCGCAGGGGAGAGGTCCGCACTGACAACGGCATGCTCGGACTGATGTGCGACGCCGCCTTCGACGAGGTCACCCAGCCCGACGTGCTGCTGGTGCCCGGCGGGGTCGGCACTCGAGAGTTGCTGCAGGACGAGGCGATGCTCGACTGGGTCCGCGAGGCCCATCGCCACAGCTTGTTCACCACCTCGGTCTGCACCGGCAGCTTGGTGCTCGCGGCCGCCGGTCTGCTTGACGGGCTGACCGCGACCACCCACTGGGGCGCGCAGGACATCCTGGGTTCCCTCGGCGCGATCTACACTCCGCAACGCGTCGTGGAGCATCTGCCCGAGCGCATCATCACCGCCGCCGGGGTGTCCAGCGGGATCGACATGGCCTTGCGGCTGGTCGAACTGCTCGTCGACCGCCAGGCCGCCGAAGCCAGCCAGCTGATGATCGAGTACGACCCGCAGCCGCCGTTCGACTCCGGAGACCTGGGCAAGGCCTCGGAGGCCACCAAGCTGCTGGCCGTGGAGTACTTCAGCCAGCGGTCCTGATTTCGCTGATCAGGGGCCCCTACGGTAACCTGGGGCGGTTGCCGACGCAGGCGACCCTCCTGCCACGGAATCCGCCGTGGCCGCACACGACCATAGGAGGTGATGAGGTTTCCATGCGTCCATACGAAATCATGGTCATTCTTGATCCCACTCTTGACGAGCGCACCGTCGCCCCGTCGCTGGACACGTTTCTCAACGTGATCCGCGGTGACGGCGGAACGGTCGACAAGGTCGACATCTGGGGCCGCCGCCGGCTGGCCTACGAGATCGCCAAACACGCCGAGGGCATCTACGCCGTCGTCGACGTGAAGGCCGAACCGGCCACCGTGTCCGAGCTCGACCGTCAGCTGAACCTGAACGAGTCGGTGCTGCGGACCAAGGTGATGCGGACCGACAAGCACTAGCCATCAGCGGCGGGCGAGATGTCGGAGTTCCTCTTTAGGATCCCGAGATCATTCCCGCCAAACCCAGGAGGACCTTGTGGCCGGTGACACGACCATTACCGTCGTCGGAAATCTGACCGCCGACCCCGAACTTCGGTTCACCCCGTCGGGGGCGGCCGTCGCCAACTTCACGGTGGCGTCCACGCCGCGGATCTACGACCGCCAGAGCGGGGAGTGGAAGGACGGCGAGGCGCTGTTCCTGCGGTGCAACATCTGGCGCGAGGCCGCCGAGAACGTGGCCGAGAGCCTCACCCGGGGCGCCCGGGTGATTGTGACCGGCCGGCTCAAGCAACGCTCCTTCGAGACCAAAGAGGGCGAGAAGCGCACGGTCATGGAGGTCGAGGTCGACGAGATCGGCCCTTCGCT
>SYAB01000210.1 GCA_005787665.1 Actinomycetota bacterium | reverse complement strand
GGGCGAAAGGTGGCCACGGCCGCTGACGAGGCGGCCGAACACGCCCTTGCCTGAGGCCCGCGTGTTCGACGCGCACCTGCACATCATCGATCCCCGGTTCGGACTGCAGGCGAACAACGGCTACTTGCCGCCGCCGTTCACCGTGGCGGACTACCGAGACCGGGTCGCGGGCCTTGGAGTCACCGGCGGCGCGGTGGTCTCCGGCTCGTTTCAGGGATTCGACCAACGCTATCTTCGCGCCGCCCTGCAGGAGCTGGGACCCAGCTTCGTCGGGGTGACCCAGATCCCCGCGACGAGCGCCGATGCGGAGATTCTCGCGCTCGACGCGATCGGGGTGCGGGCGGTGCGCTTCAACGTGGCACGCGGGGGATCAGCTGATCTACGGGATCTCGACCGTCTGGCACGCAGGGTTCACGAGATCGCCGACTGGCATGTCGAACTCTACATCGACGCCGCAGGTCTGCCGGAGTTGTATCCCGTGTTGTCCAGGCTCCCAGCCGTCAGCGTCGATCATCTCGGGCTGAGCCGTGACGGCCTGCCGGCCCTGCTGGCGATGGTGGACGCCGGCGCGTTCGTCAAGGCCACCGGTTTCGGGCGGATCGAGTTCGACCCCGAGCCGGTCATGCGGCAGATCCTCGACGCGAATCCGCATGCCCTGGTCTTCGGTACCGATCTGCCCTCCACCCGCGCCCGACGGCCGTTCGCCGATTCCGACCTCACCTCACTCGGGGCCTGGATGAATGAGCGTGAACAGGAGAATGTCTTGTGGCGCAACGCCGCCGACCTGTACCGACTTGGGTGAGAGGAGCAAACGACAGAGGCCCCAGCCTGTGCGGCTGAGGCCCCTGTCGATACCAGCGTCGCTCAGTGGCCTCGGGAGCCGTTCCCGTTGGAACTGCCGTTGCCATTGGACAGACCGTTGCGGGGCTCGTCGTCCTGGTACTCCTTGAGCGCGGTGAGAGCCCGTACCTCGGAGGCATGTGCCGCCTCGTTGAGCGCCGCGTCCTCGGAGGCGGGGTCGGCCGTCAGGAAGCTGCCACGGCCCGGCCTGCCGGCCGCACCGAGCTTGTTCATCCGCTTGGGCAATGCCGCACCCTCGTACTCCAGCGGAATCGGGTGCCCGTGGTCATCGACCGGTCCCAGCGGCTGGTGCAGCTCGATGTAGGCACCGTGCGGCAGACGCTTGATGATGCCTGTCTCGACGCCGTGCTCGAGCACCTCCCGGTCGCTGCGTTGCAGGCCGACCGCCCAGCGGTAGGTGATGAAGAACACGAACGGCGGCAGGACCAGCATGCCGATACGCCCGATCCACGTCATCGCGTTCAACGAGATGTGGAACTTGAAGGCGAGGATGTCATTCATCGCGCTGAAGGTCAGCACCATGTAGAACGCGATCGCCATCGCGCCGATCCCGGTGCGGACCGGAACGTCACGCGGGCGCTGCAGCAGGTTGTGGTGAGCGTCGTCGCCGGTGAAGCGCCTCTCCAGGAACGGGTAAGCGATCAGCAGCAGGAACACCACGCCCATGATCACTGCCACCCAGACAGCTGCCGGGATGGTGTGGTTGCCGATGTAGATCTCCCACGGCGGGAACAGCCGGATCAGGCCGTCGGTCCACATCATGTAGAAGTCGGGCTGCGAACCGGCCGACACCTGGGAGGGCTTGTAGGGGCCGAGCTGCCAGATCGGGTTGATCTGCAGTAGACCACCCATCAGGCCCAGGATGCCCACGATCATCGCGAAGAAGGCGCCCGACTTGACCGCGAACACCGGCATCACCCGCACGCCGACGACGTTGTTCTCGGTTCGGCCGGGTCCGGGGAACTGGGTGTGCTTCTGGAACCACACCAGCGCCAGGTGGACGCCGATGAGGGCCAGCATGATGCCCGGGAACACCAGGATGTGGATGGCGTAGAGCCGGGGGATGATGATGTCGCCGGGGAAGTCGCCGCCGAACAGCGCCCAGTGCATCCAGGTGCCGATCAGGGGCAATCCCAGGGTGATCGAGGACAGTGCGGCGCGAACACCCGTTCCGGAGAGCAGGTCGTCGGGCAGCGAGTACCCGAAGAACCCCTCGAACATCGCGAGGATCAGCAGCAGAGCGCCGATCACCCAGTTTGCCTCGCGGGGCCGGCGGAACGCGCCGGTGAAGAAGACGCGGGCGAGGTGCACCATGATCGAGGCTGCGAACAGCAGGGCCGCCCAGTGGTGGACCTGGCGGACGAACAGACCGCCGCGGACCTCGAAGCTGATATCCAGGGCAGTCTCGTAGGCCCGTGACATCTGAATGCCGCGAAGCGGTTGGTACACGCCCTCGTAGGTGACGTGCGCCATCGAGGGGTCGAAGAAAAGGGTGAGATAGACGCCGGTGAGCAGAAGGACGATGAAGCTGTACAGAGCGACCTCGCCCAGCAGGAACGACCAGTGCGTGGGGAAGACTTTGTTCAGCTGGCGTCGCAGCGCTGCCGACGGGTGGTATCGCGAGTCGATGTTGTCGGCTGCCTTGTCTAGGCGGTCGGCGACGGTCATGCTCATGATCTGCGCTCCCAGAATGCCGGTCCAACAGGTTCGATGAAGTCGCCGTTGGCGACCAGGTACCCGTCCTTATCGATAGTAATAGGAAGTTGCGCCAAGGCGCGGGCCGCCGGTCCGAAGATCGGCCGTGCGAAGTGCAGTGCGTCGAACTGCGACTGGTGGCACGGACACAGGATGCGATAGGTCTGCTGCTCGTAGAGCGAGGACGGGCAGCCCAGGTGCGAGCAGACCTTGGTGTAGGCGAAGAGTTCGCCGAAGTTGAAACTCTCCTGGCCCTGGCGTTTGACCACCCGCGGCATGTCGACCGGCTTGATGCGGATCAGCATGACCGGGTTGCGCACTCCGTAGGCGATGTGGGTCAGCCGCTCGTGGGACTCGACGCTGGTGCCGTCGCCATCCTCCTCGCGCCAGGGGAACACCGTTTCCATACCGCCCGCGTCGATATCCTCGGGGCGCATCTTGATGAACGGCGACTCGCCCGGCCGGCCGGTGGCCCGCCCCAGGTAGATGGTCTCGCCGGTGAATCTGGGGGTCCAGTCCGAGGTCCACAGCACGGCCTTGGGTCCGTCGGCGGTGGGGACGACCGGCTTCCACGGGTTCTTGATGATCCCGCCGAGGGCGGCCACCAGGGTTCCGACACCGAACGCGCCCAGACCGATTCCGGCGGCCGTCCCGATCAGCTTGCGTCGCTTGATCGTCGAGCTTTCGAACGCGTCGACCAGGGTGGCCGCCGAGGTCTTGCGGTCCAACTCCGAGGAACGCCCGTCGTGACGGTCCTGGATGGAGATCTCCTCGGGGATGAAACGCTTCTGGAAGAGCACCGCGCCGATACCGATGGCCAGGATCGACAGCCCGAAGGTGATCCCGTACATCGGGGTCGCCCAGGAATACAGCAGGTTGCCCTTGACTCCGGTCGGCTTGTACTCCCACGGCCAGAACAGGAACACCAGCAGCAGCAGCAGGCCCATCAGGCCGCCGAACATCAGCCAGAACGCGACCAGGCGCTCGGAGCGCTTCTCGGCGCGGGTCCCCGGGACCGGCCAGCGGTCTTCTCTGAAGACGGTCTCGACGCCGTCCATGCGGCCGCCGAGCGCAGCCAGCTCCGACTCGGACATGGCCGAGAGGTTCTCGCCCTGCGGATTACTCGATTCGGTCATGACCGTGCCCCGATCCACATCGCGACCGCGATCGCGGCCACCATTCCAATGATGAAGATCACCATGCCCTCCGGCGCGGGACCGAAGCCACCCAGGCCGTAGCCACCCGGGTTCATCGTGTCCGAGGCCGAACGGACATAGGCGATGATGTCCTTCTTCTCCTCCGGGCCGAGCTGCCGGTCGGAGAACTTCGGCATGTTCTGCGGTCCGGAGACCATCGCGGTGTAGATCTGGGCCGGGGTGGCCGGATCCAGTCCGGGTGCGTACTTGCCCGACGACAGCGCGCCGCCGCGTCCGGTGAAGTTGTGGCAGGACGCGCAATTCAACCGGAACAGGTCGCCACCGCGGGCGACATCACTGCCGATCAACGACTTGTCAGCGATCTGGCCGTTGGCGTCACGGGGAACCAGGGGTCCGCCGCCCATGCTCTGCACGTACGCGCCCAGTGCGTCGGTCTGGGCCAGGTCGAAGTTGGGTGCCTTGCGCATGGCTTGGGCCTCATTGCGCATCATCGGCATCCGGCCGGTATTGACCTGGAAGAACACTGCCGCCTCGCCGACACCGATCAGGCTGGGTCCACGGCCCTGGACACCCTGCAGGTTGATCCCGTGGCAGGTGACACACGCCGTCTCATACAACTGCTGGCCGGTGCGGAGCAGCGCCGACTGGGACTCGTCGGCGACCGCGACCTGCGGCTTCGGGGTGAGCGTGGCGGCCAGGATGCCGGCCACTGCCAGACCGAACAGCAGCAGGAAGGCCCCGGTGACCCGGCGATGCAGTCGCCGCCGCGACTTGTCGCTCAGGCCGGAGCGCTTCTTGAACATCGAGTTCTTGAACACCGAACCGCTGAACCTCGAACCCCTTCTCATCAACGGATGACGTAGATCGTCGCGAACAGGGCGATCAAGACGATGTCGACGAAGTGCCAGTAGTAGGACACCACGATCGCCGCGGTCGCCTGGGCCGGGGTGAACTTGCTCATCTTGGTGCGCAGCAGCAGGAGCACGAAGGCGATCAGTCCACCGACGACGTGCAGCCCGTGGAAGCCGGTGGTCATGTAGAAAACGCTGCCGTAGGCGCTGGAGGCGATGGTCGTGCCCTCCTTGACCAGGTGGTAGTACTCGTAGCCCTGACCGAGCACGAAGAACAGGCCCATGAGCAGGGTGACGGTGTACCACCGGCGCAGGCCGAACACGTCACCGCGCTCGGCCGCGAAGACGCCCATCTGGCAGGTGAAGGACGATGCGATGAGCACCAGCGTCACCGGCACGGCCTGGTAGAGGTTCAGTTCGGTCGGGGGCGGGGGCCAGACCCCGCCGGCCTGGGCTCTCGCGGTGAAGTACATCGCGAACAGCCCAGCAAAGAACATCAGCTCGCTGGAAAGCCACACGATGGTGCCGACACTGACCATATTCGGCCGGTTCAGCGAATGCACCCGCGACGTTATGGCGGTTCCGGAGGTACCTACAGCACTCGTCACAGGGAGAAGTATGACGCTTTGTAGTTGTTGAGGTACAGCCAGGGGCCGAATTGGTCACAACAAGTTTTTCCCCGGGTGTTGACCGCCGTTGGTGGCCGGCTCCTCCCATGCGACGATCGGGGGTGTGACAACCCCCGGTAACGACCCTTCCGAAGTAACCCCTGGCCCATCATGGCCGCAGGTCCTGGGCCGTTTGACGGCTGGAACGGAACTGGCGCCGGGGGAGGCCGCGTGGGCGATGGACCAGATCATGGCGGGGGCCGCGACGCCGGCCCAGATCGCCGCCTTCGGCGTGTCGATGAAGATGAAACGCCCGACGGCCGCCGAGGTGCGGGAACTGGCCGACACGATGCTGAGCTACGCGCTGCGGGTGCCGACCGAGGTGATCGGCACCGACACCGTCGATATCGTCGGCACCGGCGGTGACCGGTCGAACACGGTGAACCTCTCGACTATGGCCGCGATCGTGGTGGCGGCCGCCGGTGTGCCGGTGGTCAAGCACGGTAACCGGGCGGCCTCCTCGCGCAGCGGTGGCGCGGACATGCTCGAGGCCCTGGGGTTGCGGATCGACCTGGGTCCCGCGGATGTGGCCCGGTGTGTGGCCGAGGTGGGTATCGGGTTCTGCTTCGCGCCGGTGTTCCACCCGTCGTTCAGATACGCCGGGCCGCCCCGCCGCGAGATCGGCGTTCCGACGGTCTTCAATGTGCTCGGGCCCCTGACCAATCCGGCGCGCCCGCGGGCCGGTCTGATCGGTTGCGCCTTCGCCGACCTGGCCGAAGTGATGGCCGGGGTGTTCGCGGCCCGGCGATCCAGCGTCCTGGTGGTGCACGGGGACGACGGTCTCGACGAGCTGACGACGACGACGACCAGCACCATCTGGCGGGTGCAGGCCGGCACCGTCGACACGCTGACCTTCGATCCGCTGGGGTTCGGATTCCCCCGGGCCCGCATCGACGAGCTCGTCGGCGGGGATGCCGAGACCAACGCCACCGAGGCCCGCGAGGTCTTCGCCGGTTCGACCGGGGCGGTGCGCGATGCGGTCGTGCTCAACGCGGCGGGGGCGATGGTCGCCCATGCGGGGTTATCCAGTCATGCCGAATGGCTGCCGTCCTGGGAGGACGGGCTGAGCCGGGCCGCCGAGGCGATCGACTCCGGGGCCGCGCAACGTCTCCTGGACCGCTGGGTGCGCTTCACCCAACAACTCTGAGGCGGCGTGCCGCGCTGAACGCGCGGCGGCCGCCCAGTGCAGCCAACGGCCGGCGGAGCGGTGCGGCGAAGCGAAAACTCCTGTACTGCAAACGATCCGGACTCCGGTTTGGTTGAGCCAACGGGCGATCAGCGAGGTTTCCTCGACCAGTGCGCCGCCCAGCGGGGCGGGTCGCGGCAGCACTACCTGAGCGCCGCCGCGGAGAGCGTCGACCACCGGCATCGGCGGTACCCCTTGGCGGGCACGGCCGGCGGCGGCGAGTTGTCCGTAGCGCACCACCGTCAGGTGCCAGCCGCCGGCGTCGTCGGGCGCGGCCGCGACCAGTTCCTCGACCGCGGCCAGGGCACCCAGCCGTTGGCCGCGCCAGAGCACCTCCACGGTCGAGGCGGTCAGGTCTCGCAACCGGGCCGCGCTCTCGTACCGGGTGCGCCCGGCCAGGTCGGCGACCCGCTGGACGGCTGCCGACAGTGCGGCGTCGTCGAGCCCGTCGATCAGGTCCGCGGCCCGGTTCGGCGCCTCGGCGTACCGTGCGGCGTCGAGGCCGCGCCCGGCCGGGCACGGCGAAACCTCCCGCGCTGGGCACGCCGGGCCGTGTTCGCCCCCCTTGCCGATCCGGCTGGTGCAGGTTCGCACCCCGGTGAACTGGGCGATCACCCCGGCGGCGTCGACCGCGTCTGCCCGCGACCGGAACGGGCCGACGGCGCGCGGGCGGCGCGGTTCGCGAACCACCGACAGCCGTGGGAAGGGTTCGTCGGTGAGCACCACCCACCACCACCGGTGCGGGAAGCGGGACCGCCGGTTGTAGGGCGGGGCGTGGGCGGCCAGCAGGCGTAGCTCGCGCACGCCGGCCTCCAGTGGGTGGGCGCACTCGACGTGGTCGACCCCGGTGGCCAGGGCGACCATCTCGTTGATCCGGCCCCGGGGATCGCCGCCGGTGAAGTACTGGCCGACCCTCCGGTGCAGGTTGCCGGTGGTTCCCACGTAGAGGACCTCGGACGACGGCCCGCGGAAGAGATAGACCCCGGGCCGGTGCGGCAGCCCACGGGCCAGGGAACGCTTCGCGCGAATGCCCTGACCGCCGTTGGGGCCGGTATTGCGGCCGCCGCTGAGTCGGTAGGACATCAGGTCCCCGAGTGTTCGCACCCCTTGGTTGCCGACCCGTTCGATGAGGGCGTGCAGCACCTCGACGGTGGCCCGGGCGTCATCGAGCGCGCGGTGGGTGGGCTGTGTCGCGGCGCCGATCAGCCGTGCCAGGGCGGACAGCCGCACGCTGGGCGCCTCCTCGCGGCTGAGCACCCGGCGGGCCAACCGGACCGTGCACACCACCGGCGGACGGGGCCAGTCGATCCGGCACTGCGCGGCGGCGGCGGCGAGGAACCCGATGTCGAAGCCGGCGTTGTGGGCGACCAGCACCGACCCGTGGGCGAATTCGAGGAACATCGGAAGCACCGTGGTGATCGGAGGAGCGTCGCGCACCATGGCGGTGGTGATGCCGGTGAGTTCCACGATCTTGGGCGGGATGGCACGGCCGGGGTCGACCAGGGTGGCGAACTCCCCGATGATCTCGCCGCCCCGCACCTTGACCGCGCCGATCTCGGTGATGGCATCCCCGAGGCCGTCGGCGCCGGGCCGGGCACGACCGCCGGTGGTCTCGAGGTCGACGACGACGAAGGTGGTCTGGCGCAGTGCGGTGTCGGCGGCGGCCCCCAGTGCGGTTGCTTCGGAGAGGTCGGCGTCGCGGAACGAGAAGCTCAGTTGCGGTTCACTGCCGGGGCCGTCCACGGTGACCGACGCTAGGCACCCCCACCGACACGGTGCGTTCGCCGCGCCGGATGTGTTCGTTCGTGCCCGACAGGTTGTCGGTGGGTCCTTCTAGGGTTCGCTCCAGTCACCCGGAGCCGGGTGGGTGCAAGGAGGAGAGCGTTATGGGAGATCTCGACTCGACGGCGGGTGAGCCGGTCACGATCGACTGCGACGAATGCGCGGTACGTGGTCCGGGTTGCCGGGACTGTGTGGTCAGCGTGCTGCTGGGCGTTCCCGAGACGTTGCTGCAGGATGAACGGGCAGCGCTGGAGGTGCTTGCGGATGTGGGTCTCGCGCCACGGCTACGGCTGGTTCCGATTCGCCGGGACGGGACGTCCGGGCTGGCCGGCTGAGTTGGACGGCCCGGCCGAGCCGGTCTCGGTGTGACCAGAGGGGCGCAAGTTTCTCGCTTTTCCTTCGCCCCCCGTTGGACAAAGCCGATGCCGTTTCGTAACCTATTTGAGACCTACGGCACATCGAAAGCAGATCGACGGGTTGAGTCGGCAGCAGTCAAAGGATGCGAAATCTTGAAGTTTGACCGCACTTCTCTCGCTCAGTTGGTCACTCGAAAGTCGCTCATCGGCGTCGTCGCCGCCATCACCGCGATCACCAGCCTCTTGACCACCGCCGCGATCGCCGATCCGGCCGAGGACGCGTTGGCCAAGATCACCGAATTGTCCCGGCAGGCCGAGCAGCTCACCGAGTCCATGCATTCCGCGCAACTCGACCTTGATCAGAAGGTCCAGCTCCAGGCTGCGGCAGATCAGAAGCATGCCGACGACACCGCGGCGCTGGAGGCCGCCAGGGCTCAGCTGGCCGGCTACCAGCTCTCCGTGGACAAGCTGGCCGCATCGGTCTACATGGGCGGGCGCACCGACGGTGTCAACGCCATCCTGACCGCCGCGTCACCGCAGGGCCTGATCGACAAGATGTCGGTACAGCGGGTGATGGGGATCGAGATGGCCGCCCAGATGGCGAACTTCCGCCGGGTCGGCCAGGAGGCCGTGGTCGTGGAAGCCGCCTCGGCCAAGTCCGCCGCCGACGCCAAGGCCGCCGCCGACGAGGCCGCCGCCGTCCGGGCCGACCTGCAGCGGAAACAATCCGAACTGCAGGCGCAGATCGCTGTGGTGAAAGCCCGTTACGCCCTGCTCACACCGGCCCAGCAGGCCATCCTGGCCGCACCCGCCGCGCCGCCGGCGGCCGCTCTCCCGGGTGCGCCCGCACCCGAGGCGGCGCCCTCCAGCGACATCGCTGCACTCGCCGCGCGGCCGATGCCCGGCGGTGGGGGCAGTGGAGCCGGCGCCATCGCGGTACAGGCAGCCCTGAGCCGCCTCGGAGACCCCTACGTTTGGGGCGGCGGCGCGCCGGGTGGATTCGACTGCTCCGGCCTGGTGATGTGGTCCTTCCAACGGGCCGGGGTTTTCCTGCCGCACTCCAGCTACGCGCTCGCTGCCGGCGGCCAGCCGGTCTCCGTCGACCAGATGCAGCCCGGCGATGTCGTCACCCAATACTCCGATGCCTCACATGTTGGGATCTACATCGGCGACGGGATGATGGTGCACGCCTCCACCTACGGCATTCCGGTGCGGGTTGAGTCGGTCCATAGCGCCCCGATCTACAACGTTCGTCGGTACTGAGGCGTTCGTCGGTACTGAGGCGTTCGTCGG
>SYAB01000209.1 GCA_005787665.1 Actinomycetota bacterium | reverse complement strand
GGGGCTACTTCGACGAGGTCGAGATCGGCGTCCGCGGCGACGCGGAGGGCGTCTTCGATGCGCACGATGCCTACCTGCTCCCCGCCGGGTCCGATCAAACGGACTTCAGGTACGCGAATGCGCTCGTTGACACGGGTCTCAGTGCTGATGGGGCCTCCCTGGTCGGCGTTTCTTCGTCCGACCGCCCGAAATCCGGAACAGCGCCGGGAGACGCCCCAGCAAAAAGGCCCTGCTCAACGCAGGGCCCGATGCCGACCGGTCACGGCGTGACGCCGCCTGCGCGATACGCAGAACGGACACCGTCAGGTGTCCGCGACCGGACCGCTTAGCCTGCGGAATAATCCGTGGCGAGCGGTGGGAGCGGGACTCCACTTGCTGTCCTGGCGTACGCCGGGACGGTCGTGCATGTCAGTCTAGCAGCCATGACGGACACTCCTGACATCCGCGATCTGGCCGACATCCCCGCCATCGAAGTCATCAGCCGCGCCGCGGTGATGCTGATGAGTGCCGCGGCCGAGAAGATCGGGCTGGCCTCCCCCGATCCGGATACCAGCGAGTACCGCGATCTGGACGAGGCGCGGCGGCTGATCAACGCCCTCGCCGGCCTACTGGACGGCGCCAAGGACAACCTCGGACCCCATCGTGGGCCGATGCAGGACGGGTTGCGCGTTCTGCAGATGGCGTTCCGCGAGGCCGGCGCCATTCCCGATGAACCCGGGGCCGGACCGGGCGAAAAGTACACCGGGCCACTTCGGTAGTCCCCCGGCATGCCACGCCAAGGGCGCACTTCGGAATATCCTGGCCGCTTATGACGGTCACGACCACGCGCACACAACAACGGTCGCGGCTGCACTGGGTGCCCGCGGCGGCGGGGTGGTTCCTGGGCATCATCGCGACGGCCTCGCTGCTGTCGAGCATCTCGCCGGCTGTGCGGCACCTGACCCATGTCCCTCGGGAGTTCATCGACCGGTACCTGTTCAACTTCCCCGACACCAGCTTCGCCTGGGCGTTCGCCCTGGCCGTGATGGCCGGTGCGCTGGCGGCCCGCAAGCGAATCGCCTGGTGGGTGCTGGTCGCGAACCTGACTTTGGCGGTCGGGCTGGACGTCATGTCGCTGACCGAGATCGGGGGCCACCGGTTCGAGGAGTTCGGCGAATACCTCGGTCTGGTGTTTCACATCGGCGCGCTGGCTCTGGTGCTGGCCGCTCACAAGGAGTTCTGGGCGCGGGTCCGGCGCGGGGCAGTGTTCAAGGCAGCCGCCGTACTGGTCGCGGTCAACGTGGTCGGCATTCTGCTGGCCTGGGGTCTGCTGGAGATCTTCCCCGGCTCGTTGCAACCCGAATACCGGCTCGGCTACGCGGTCAACCGGGTCAGCGGCTTTGCCGTGGCCACACCGGATCTGTTCGTGGGCAAACCCAACGTTCTGCTCAACGCGTTGTTCGGCCTGTTCGGCGCGCTGGCCCTGCTGGCCGCGGCCGTGGTGCTCTTCCAGTCCCAGCGGGCCGAGAACGCGCTGACCGGAGAGGACGAATCGGCGATCCGCGGCCTGTTGGAGGTGTGGGGCAAGAACGACTCGCTGGGTTACTTCGCCACCCGCCGGGACAAGTCGGTGATCTTCGCGCCCAGCGGCCGGGCCGCCATCACCTACCGGGTCGAGGTCGGCGTCTGCCTGGCCAGCGGCGATCCGGTCGGCGACCCGAAAGCGTGGCCCCAGGTGATCGCCGCGTGGCTGGAACTGTGCCGGGTCTACGGATGGGCCCCCGGGGTGATGGGCGCGAGCTCGACCGCCGCGCAGGCCTACCGGGAGGCGGGGCTGAGCGCTCTGCAACTGGGTGACGAGGCCATTTTGTACCCGGACCGGTTCCGGCTGTCCGGAGCCGATATGCGCGGTGTGCGCCAAGCCGTCACCCGGGCCCGGCGGGCCGGGCTGACCGTGCGGATGCGCCGTCACCGCGACCTGTCGGCAGATCAGATGGCCGAGGCGATCAGGCTGGCCGATAGCTGGCGGGACACCGAGACCGAACGCGGGTTCTCGATGGCACTGGGCCGGTTGGGCGACAGTGCCGACGGCGACTGCCTGCTGGTCGAAGCCCTCGACTCCGGGTCGGACACCGTGGTCGGCATGCTCTCCTTCGTCCCGTGGGGCAGTAACGGCCTGTCACTAGACCTCATGCGCCGCTCGCCGAAGTCGCCGAACGGCACCGTCGAACTGATGGTCAGCGAGGTGCTGCAGCAGGCCGACACCATCGGCGTCACCCGGGTTTCGCTCAACTTCGCCATGTTCCGCTCGGCGTTCGAGGAGGGGGCCCGACTCGGTGCGGGCCCGGTCGCGCGGCTGTGGCGCGCGCTGCTGGTGTTCTTCTCCCGGTGGTGGCAACTGGAGACGTTGTACCGATCGAACATGAAGTACCAGCCGCAGTGGGTGCCCCGCTATGCCTGCTACGAGGACACCCGGTTGATCCCGCGGGTCGGTGTGGCATCGGTGATCGCCGAGGGTTTCCTCGTCCTGCCGTTCTCCCGGCGGGCCAAGCAACACACCGGGCAACACTCGGCGGTCCCGCACGACCTGGTGGCCTCCGGGCGACTGCACGCCGACGGAAGCACCCCCGCCCCGGCCGGTCCCGAGACCACCCCCGCCGACGGCGACTCCGACCGCCTCCCCGAGCAGGTCCGGGTTCGCATGGCAAAGCTGAAGACCCTGCAGGACTGCGGGATCGACGCGTACCCGGTCGGCTCGCCGCCCTCCCACACCGTGGCCGCAGCGCTAGCCTCCGAGGACGGCACCCCGGTGACCGTGGCCGGCCGCGTGCTGCGGTCCCGGGACTACGGCGGGGTGACCTTCGCACTGCTGCGCGACTGGTCCGGTGACGTCCAACTGCTGCTGGACCGCTCCGACCTCGACGACTCGACCGACTTCGCGGCCGTCGACCTCGGCGATCTCATCGAGGTCAGCGGCCGGATGGGTGTGAGCCGCAACGGCACCCGATCGGTGCTGGTGAGCCGGTGGCGGCTGCTGGGCAAATGCCTGCGGCCACTGCCCGACAAGTGGAAGGGCCTGACCGACCCGGAGGCCAGGGTGCGGGCCCGCTACGTGGACCTGGCCATCAACCCGGTGGCCCGCGATCTGGTCCGCGCGCGCAGCGACATTCTGCGGTCAATCCGGGATACGTTGTACGCCAAGGGATTTCTGGAAGTCGAGACCCCTATTCTGCAGCAGATCCACGGTGGGGCCAACGCGCGGCCGTTCCAGCCCCACATCAACGCCTACGACCTG
>SYAB01000208.1 GCA_005787665.1 Actinomycetota bacterium | reverse complement strand
CTCCATGGCTGCCTACGCCACCGCACCCACTACGACGAAAACAAGGCCTGGGCCCACCGTGCTACCGCAGCAGCTTGACGCCTTACAGACCTGGGGTATCTAGGACGTATCGAGCCGCAGGTCCTTACGGAACCGCCGCATCCCGTCGATCTTGTCCGCCGTCGAAGCGTTCGGGCCGGCATAGAACACCCACGGCATCGTCAGGATCGCGTCGATCCCGCCAGCCTCGGCCCGCCGGTAGTGCTCCGGGGTGAAGGCGTCGACCAGCGGGGTGATCACGGTGAAACCGTCCATCGTCAAACCCTGCTCGGCGCGAACCTGCCGGATCCGCTGCACCGAGGCGATGGCCTGGTCCAGGCTGATGAGGTCGCCGATCCAGCCGTCGTTGCGGGCGGCGCGACGCAGCGCCACGTCGGACAGTCCGCCCGCGTAGATCGGGATCGGCGGCGGCGTCGGCGTCATCTCCAGCCGCGGGGTGCGGTAGAACTCGCCGTCGAACTCGGTCCAGCCGGGCTGCCAGAGTTGCTTGAACAGTTCCAGCATCTCGGCGGTGCGCCTGCCCCGCCGGGCGAACGGCTGTCCCAGCAGAGCGAACTCCTCCTCGCACCAACCGACCCCCACGCCGAGTTCCACCCGACCTCCGGACAACACCGCGGCGGTGCCGATCGCCTTGGCCGCCGAGTACGGATCGCGCATCGCCGGGATGTACACGGTCGTGACGAACTTGAGCCGCTGGGTGACCTGGGCCATCGCCCCGACCAGCACCCAGGGATCCAGCCAGTCGGTGAACGGCTGCCAGCGCCGTTGACCGTCCGGGGTGTAGGGGTACGGGGTGGCCAGCGTTTCCAGGTTGACCACGTGGTCCGGTATCGCCACGCCCTCGTAGCCGAGATCATCTGCCGCCCTTGCGATCTCGATGATTTCGGCAGAATCGAGAAACGCCGTGCTGACGTAGAACTTCATTGGCTGTTCTCCCTGGCCCAGGCCGGTTTGATGAAGACCCCCTCCGCCTCGACGGTGGGCCCTTCAGCGTCGCTGATCACCCCGCACGCGTAGGTCTTGTGCCCCTCGACTCGATCGATCCAGGCTTCGACCCGCAGCAGGCCGAGTGGTGTGCCGCGCAGGTAACGCACCGTGATGGTGCCGGTGAACTTCGGCTCAGTCAGACCGCTGGTGGCGGCCTCCCCCAGCATCTGATCGAGGATCAGTGCAGCGATGCCGCCGTGCGCTGTGCCGGGCGGGCCCTCGTAGGCCACCCCGAGCGTGAAATCGCTCCAGGCCCGACCGCCGGGCTCATGGTGGACCACCAGTGGCGGTGCGATTGGATTGCGCCCTCCGGCAGCGGGATTGGTGAACAGGACCGGCCGGCCGGTGTCGGCATGACGCAGGTGATGGCAGCCATCGGCGCTCATCGGCTGCAGGCTCGCGGTCACCGAGTCGACCGCGGCGGCCGCAGCGCGGATGGTCGGCTCGTCGGCGGCGGTCCGCACCGTGGCGTCGATCAGCCCGCGCACCGCCGCGGCCAACGGTCCGTAGCGCTGCTGCAGCCGGTCGTATTCCGCGGCGTCGATCAGCCGGCTCTCCCAGTTGTCCACCGACAGCTCACCCTCCGAAAACGTTGTTCACAACGGCTTTAGCGCGCCGGGTGACTCGCAGATAGTTGTCCAGAAACTCACCGCCGTCCCCGGTCCGCCAGCCGGCGGCCACCGCGACCGCGTTGAGCTGACGCCCCGGTCCGGGGAGCTGATCGGTGGGTTTGCCGCGCACCAGCACCAGTGCGTTGCGGGCCCTGGTGGCGGTCAGCCAGGCATCCCGCAACTGCTCGGCATCGGATTGCGCCATCAGTCCTGCCGCGGCGATCGCGTCCAGGGTGCCCAGTGTGGAGGCGTTGCGCAGAGCGGCAACCTCATGGGCGTGCTGCAATTGCAGCAACTGCACCGTCCACTCGACATCGGCCAGGCCGCCGCGGCCGAGTTTGGTGTGGGTGTTGGGATCGGCACCGCGCGGCAGCCGCTCGGCATCGACGCGGGCTTTGATCCGGCGGACCTCCCGCACCGCCTCCGGGGAGATGCCGCCCTCGGGGTAGCGGTTCTGATCGGCCATCACCTGGAATCGCACGCCGAGGTCGGCATCGCCGGCCACCGGGCGCGCCCGGAGCAGCGCCTGAATCTCCCACGGCTGGGCCCATTGCGCGTAGTAGGCGGCATAGGAACCGAGTGTCCGCACCAACGGACCGTTGCGGCCCTCCGGGCGCAGGTTGGCGTCGACGTCGAGCGGCGGGTCGTCACTGGGCGCACCGAGCAGCGCCCGCACCTGTTCGGCGACGCTCACCGACCATTTCACCGCCCGGGTCTCGTCGACCCCCTCGGCCGGCTCGCAGACGAACATCACATCGGCATCGGAGCCGTAGCCGAGTTCTGCCCCGCCGAGGCGTCCCATCCCGATCACCGCGATCGCGGCGGGAGCCGCACCACCGGCCGGGGTGTTCGCCCGGATCACCGCTTCCAACGCGCACTGCAGCACCGCGGCCCACACCGAGGACAACGCCACGCACACCTGCTGCACGTCGAGCATGCCGAGCAGGTCCGCCGAGGCGATCCGCGCCAGCTCCCGGCGTCGCAGCGTGCGCGCGGCGGCGATTGCGCGGACCGGATCCCCGTGGCGCCCTGCCGAGGCGATCAGCGCCCGGGCCACTCCCTCGGGCTCGACATCGAGCAGCTTGGGTCCCGACGGCCCGTCGGCGTACTGCGCGATCACCTCCGGCGCGCGCATCAGCAACTCCGGGACGAACGCCGAAGTGCCCAGCACCCGCATCAATCGTTTGGCGACCGCACTCTCGTCGCGCAAGGTGCTCAGGTACCAGCGCTGGTCGGTCAGCGCCTCGCTGATCCGTCGGTAGGCCAGCAGGCCGTTGTCCGGATCGGGGGTGTCGGAGAGCCAGTCCAGCAGTCTGGGCAGCAGCACGGCCTGCACGCGGCCGCGGCGGCCGCTCGAATTGACCAGCGCCGCCAGGTGGGTCAGCGCGCTCTGCGGCCCCTCGTAGCCGAGTGCCGCCAGCTGGCGACCGGCGGCCTCCGGCGACATCCCCGTGGCGAATCCGAGCGAGGGCCCGACCGACTCCAGCAGCGGCTGATAGAACAGCTTGGCGTGCAGCTTGGACACCCGCACGCTCTGACGCTTGAGTTCCTCGCGGAGCACCCCGAGCGAGTCGTGGGTGCCATCGGGACGGATGTGGGCCGCCCGGGCCAGCCAGCGCAACGCCTCGTCGTCATCGGCGGCCGGCAGCAGGTGAGTCCGCTTGAGGCGCTGCAACTGCAGCCGGTGCTCCAGCAGCCGGAGGAACTCGTAGGACGCGGTCAGATTGGCAGCGTCGTCGCGACCGACGTAGCCACCGGACCCGAGCGCGGCGAGCGCGTCGACGGTCGAGGCGACGTGCAACGCATCATCGGTGCGGCCATGCACCAACTGCAGCAGCTGGACAGCGAACTCGACGTCGCGCAGGCCGCCGGTGCCCAGCTTGATCTCCCGGTCGCGCACATCAGCCGGAACCAGCGACTCGACGCGACGCCGCATGGCCTGGACCTCCGGGACGAAATCCTCGCGCTCGCAGGCCGTCCACACCATCGGCATCAGGGTGTCGATATAGGCCTGCCCGAGCTCGTCGTCGCCGAGCGCGGGGCGGGCCTTCAGCAGCGCCTGGAACTCCCAGGTCTTGGCCCACCGCTGGTAGTAGGCGAGGTGGCTTTCCAGGGTTCGTACCAGCGCACCGGCTTTGCCCTCCGGGCGCAGCGCCGCATCGACCTCGAAGAACGCCTCCGAGGCCAGCCGCATCATCTCCCCGGCCACCCGCGTGGTCACCGGGTCGGCGTTCTCCCCGACGAAGATGATGTCGACATCGCTGACGTAATTGAGCTCCCGCGCGCCGCATTTGCCCATCGCGATGACCGCAAGCCGCGGCACGACGCCGTCCTTGCACACGTTCGCCACCGCGACCTCCAGGGCGGCCCCGAGCGCCGCGTCGGCCAGATCGGACAGCTGCGCCCCCACGGTGGAGAACTGGAGTACCGGTTCGTTCTCCACCGTCGGCGCCAGATCGAGAGCGGCCAGGATCATCAGCTGATCGCGGTAGTGGGTGCGCAGCTTGGGCATCACCACCGTGGGGGCGGTGCCGAATTCGGTGATGCGGTCGGTGAACCCACGGCGCAGTTCATCGGGCCCGGCAAGACGCACATCGCCTTCCAGCAGCTGCCACGACCGCGGATTGGCCACCAGGTGATCCCCGAAGGCCAACGAAGAACCGATCAGCGCGAACAGCCGGCCGCGCAGCGAGCGGTCCTTCTGCAGCGCGCTGTCCAGCCGGGACCAGTCGTCCCCGAGCGCCTCGGCGAGCCGCACCAGGGTCTGCAGGGCCACATCGGCGTTCGGGGCCCGCGACAGCGACCACAGCAGTTCAACGTGAGCGTCGGTGTCCCAGCCGAGCTCGGCGAGGTGGGCGGGTGCGGAACGCTCGACCAGCCCGAGCCTGCCCACCCCGGGAACCCGGGGACGTTGCGTCACTGGTCTGCCCACGCCGTTGACGCTATCGCAGCGTCCCGGCCGGGCCCGTCGGCCGCCGCGTTAGAGCGACAGGTAGTTCTTCAACTCGAACGGGGTGACGTTGCTGCGGTACTCCTCCCACTCCGCGCGCGTGTTGCGCAGGAAGTAGTCGAAGACGTGTTCGCCGAGGGCCTCGGCGACCAGTTCGGACTTCTCCATCTCGCCCAGCGCCACTCCCAGGCTCGACGGCAGCTCGCGATAGCCCATCGCGCGGCGCTCCTCCGGGGTGAGCGTCCAGACGTTGTCCTCGGCCTGCGGGCCGAGGACGTAGTTCTTCTCGATGCCGCGCAACCCGGCCGCCAGCAGCACCGCGAAGGCCAGGTAGGGGTTACAGGCCGAGTCGGGGCTGCGCACCTCGATGCGCCGCGAGGCGGCCTTGCGCGGGGTGTACATCGGGACCCGAACCAGCGCCGAGCGGTTGGCCGCGCCCCATGACGCCGCCGTCGGCGCCTCGCCGCCGTGCACCAGACGCTTGTAGGAGTTGACCCACTGGTT
>SYAB01000207.1 GCA_005787665.1 Actinomycetota bacterium | reverse complement strand
GAGCACCAGCAGTCCGCCGGTCCACAGCGCACCGGCGACCAGGTGCACGATCAGGCTGTTGGTGGCCAGGTCGTGCGAACCGCCGGCCGCGGAGTGCCCGGTGAGGGCGATCGGCATCAGGGTGAGGACCGCACCGGCGACGAGCATCGGCGTCGGCGACCACCGCAGCACGGGTCGGGCCGCCGCGGTGAGCAGCAGCGCGAGGATCGCCGTCCAGGCCCAGGCGGAGGCGGTGTCGACGAGTTCGGCGGCCCGCCAGATGCCGACCGGATCGAGATGATCGGTCAATTTCTTGCCGGAGACGTCGGAGACGGTCAGCGGAACCATCAACGCCGCGCACACCGTCCACGTCCCGGCCGCCGCGGTGGCCACCCGAAGCGCCCGGTAACCGTCCACGTCGAGCACGCCATTGTCCTGCGGCGGTACGAAGAAGGCGGCGAACAGGAATCCGCCGACCGCGACGGCTGCCGCCACCTCGCCGACCGCCCGGACGAAGGGCAATCCGAGGGTGGTCACCGGGCCCGGGTCGGGCAGGCCCGTGGCGGTCAGAGAGGCGGTCAGGGACAGCGCGCCGATGGCGGCGGCGATCACTCCGGCCAGCATGGCCACCACCCCGAGCACCGGCCAGACCCGGCTGCGCGCCGCCGAAGTCCGGCCCATCCGATCAGGGTATGGGCCCGGTCGGGCGGCTACCCGGGACACCCCTTGCAGTAGTCCACATTCGGGTCGCGCCCGGTCTCCTCCGCCCAACTCTTGTAGTCGAAGGCGACGTTCCCGTCGGCCACATCGGTCACCGTGACCACGTACTTGTCCGGGTTGTCGTCGATGGTGACGACACATTCCATGGTGGTGCCCTTGATGCCGATCAGATCGCCGGGACAGGCTGCCGAATCCGGGCGCCGGCCGGTGCTGTAGGCCATCTTCGCCAGCAGGAGGTCCTCGACCTGGGGCTGGAGGAGCGCAGGCGCCACACTGAGATCCATCACCAGTCCGTCGACGCCGCGCACCTCGACGAAGTCCGTCCGAGTCGTTCCGTTCTTCACGACCGAACATTGCGACCAGTCGCCGACGTTGCCGTCCAGACCGGTGTCACATGTCGCGGACTGACCCGACTCCAGGCCGGCCACCCGCGTCGCCAACTGCTCCCTGGTCATCTCCGGCCGGGTGATCTCGTAGCTGACGGTGGACCCTTCGACCTGCGTCGTCGTGACCACCGCGGTCACCTGGTCGGTCGGCCCGAACACCACCTCGCAGCGAGCGGTCCGATCGACAGCGCCGCGGAGATCCTTCGAGCAGGTCACCGACTTCGCCGGCTGCCCGGACTCGGCAAGCTTGGCTGCCAGGTCCTTCTGCAGATCCGCGGAGTTCACCACCGGCGCGTTGTCGCTCCCGGCCGAACATCCTGCGGTGCCGGCCAGAGCGAGTCCGAGGGTCAGGGCTATGGCCCCGTGAGCCGCTCTGCATCGCACGGCCCGACAATACCTTTGCTAGGGCTGGGCCTTGTAGTCGAAGTTGACGTTGTCACCCTCGACCGTGGTCACCGTGACGTCGTAGCCCTGCTGCTCGTTGCCGGTGACCGCGACGCATTCGACCGAAGTCCCGGTCTTGGCCACCACATCGTCGACGCACTCGACGGTCTCGGCGGGCGTGCCGTCGGCGTTGAGCTTCTGCATCAGCACCTCCTCGATCTGCTGCCTGGGCAGAATCTGAGTGACCGAGAGATCCATCTGCAGACCGTTGACGCCATCGACCGTCACGATCCGCTTGCTGGCGGCGCCTTCGACCGTCACCTCGCAGTTCGCCGTCGCACCGACCGCGCCCTCCAGCCCCGAGTCGCACGTTACGGTCGGCGTCGAGGCCAAACCCGACACCGCCTTCTCCAATTGCTCCTTGGTCAGCGACGGCGAGAGTTCAAAGGACACGGTGGAGCCGTCCACCGCCGTCGCGGTGACCTTCGCCTCGACGCTGTTGGTGTCGCTGAAGACGACGGCACAGTTCGTCGACTTGCCGACCTCACCGACCAGGTCGCCGTCGCAGGTCACCGACTTCGGCGCGTTGCCGGCCTCGGTCAACTGGTCGGTGATCTGCTTCTGCAGATCCTCCACACCCACCGACTTCTCGACTTTCACAGAACAACCGGTCAGTCCGGCACCGAGCAGAGCGAGAGCGGCGCAGGAGGCCGCGACACTGGTCTTCATCACGGCAGCAGACGATACCGCGCGCCCCCGGTTTCGGGTCGGCTTTGGCCAGCTGTCGGCCCCCAGCCGTCAGACCGAGGAGTGCAGCAGCGCTTCCCGGGCATAGAACTGTTCCCGGGACAGCTGGTGGATCCGTTCCATGTCGGCGATGATGCCGCGAAGCTCGTGCAGGAAGGCCCGGCGGCGGTCGCGAAGGTCGGTCGAGGGCTCCAGCAGTTTCTGATCCGCCGCCACCTGGCGGGCGGTCGCGAACAGCAGCGCCGACACCGACTCGCTGCTGCTGACCAGTCCCTGCGCGCAGTACTGATTCCCGACGCCGAGCGCCAGCTTGCTGAGCTCCTTGTCCCCGATATTGGCCGGCGCATCGCACAGCACGTCGGCCACGATCTCGTAGGCCTCGAAGAACGGGCGCAGCATGGCATTGGCCATCAGCGGCCGCTTGGCCCGGAGCAGTCCGTCGACCGCCTCGGGTCCGGCGTCCAGCTGAGACTCCCAGTCGGCGTTCCAGCCCAGTTCCTCGGCGATGTTCTCCCGGAACGTCGACGTCGGGGCGAAGTAGAAGTCGAATTTCAGCAGGGAGCGCAGCCGCAGCGCCTGGGCCCAGAACGCGTCGACCCGTTCCCCGTGGGGCGCCCGCGCGGCGTGGACCAGCGCGAGTTCGACGATCGAGGTCTCCAGGAAGGCGTGGATGAGCGAGTTGCGGTAGAACGCCGCCTCGAGTTCCTGATCGGGGGCGATTCGCCAGACCGGCTCATGCCCGCCGTCGACCCGGGTGACCGGATGCCCGCCGGAGAGCGCGTCCACCGCCGCCCGCACACCGTCCGAGGAGTGCAGCCGCAGCGCGCTGTTGGTCATCGGAGTCTTCTTGCGCTCGAGGTAGTCCAGTGAATCCTGCAGCGTGTGGTGCAGCTGGCCGAGGGTGAGCGCACGGCCCCGGGTGGCCAGCAGCACGGCCGACACCAGACTGGTGGCGTTGATCGGGGTCGCCCGCTGGATGCGCCAGGACACTTCGATGGCCATCCTCTGCATCGCCAGACGTTTGGCTGCCTCGTCCCCCGCGATCGGACCGTCCGGGTCGCCGAGGTACTGCCGCATCGAGACCGCTTCGGGGAAGCGGACGTAGATCTTGCCGTAGTTCCGCTCGCCCTGGGCCTTGATGAAGTTGAACAGCCACTCCGCACCCTCGGGGATCTTCTCCCCGCCGCGCGCGTAGGCCGCGTACTCCGCGGTCTCGTGCAGCTGATCGAAGCTGATCGAGGTCGGCTGCAGGAGGATGTCCTCACTGCGGCCATCGAGATAGGCGTCAGCCACGTAGGAGAGCAGACCGAGCTTGGGCGGCAACATCTTTCCCGTGCGCGAGCGGGTTCCCTCGATGGACCAGCTGAGGTTGAACCGCTTCTGCACGATATAGCCGACGAACTGTCGCAGCACGTACTTGTAGAGCGGATCGTCGAGTTTGCGGCGCAGGAAAATGACACCGGAACGGCGCATCAGCGGGCCCATGAAGCCGAACGACAGGTTGATACCGGCGAAAGTGCATGCCGGGGGCAGTTTGTTCTCCTGAAGCGCCACCGGAACCACCACGCCATCGAGGTAGGACCGGTGTGACCACAGGAACACCGCAGGATGGTCCTCCAGTGCGCGTCGCATCGCTTCGATCTGCACCGAGTCGTAGTCGATCCGGGGGTCGAAGCCCCTGCTGAAGATGGTGCGGCCCAGGTTCGGAATGAGGTCGACGGAGAATCTGCTCCACCCGGTGGCGAGCTCGTTGAGCATCACCTCGGCCTTCTCGGCGCTGGCCCCGGGGATGCCCGCCATTCCCTCCATGAAGCGGGACGACGCCATCAACTCGTCGGTGATGAGTCGCGGCGATTTGTATTCCGGCCCGAGCAAACGCAATTCGATCCGCTCGACCGCCAGGTTCGCGCGGCGCAGCACGAACTGGGCGAAGTCGCGGGGGCCTCCCCCGACGGTGTTCTCCTGCCATTGCTGACGTAGTTCGGAGACCTTCGCGGGCTCACCGGCGACGATCCGCGCACGCGACGGGTCCTTCTTGAGGATCGCGCGCTGCAACAGGTCCGGTGGCCGGTAGGTGTCGCGGCCCGAGAGCAGACCCACCACTTTCACCCGGGTCGGGAGTCCGCCGGGCACCCAGAACACCCGGACCGGAACGACGGTCCGATCGTCGGCGGCATTGAGCTTGTCGGCGAGTTCGTCGACCAGCTGCGGTGAGGGGTCGCTGTGCGGCAACCGCATCACCTCGACCGTGGTGTCCGGGTGTGCGCGGCGCTGGGCCTGCAGCCAGCCGTTGAGCAGGTCGGACTCGGCCTTCGAGGAGACCGAGGCCAGCACCAACGCGTCATCAGTCGTGCTGAAGTCGGTGAGGTAATCCGCTGCGCTCATCGACGCCCCCTTACTTTTGTCTGCGGATCGTTCTGAGCCGTCTTGGCCGCCGCTTTCTTGGCGGGCACCTTTTTCGCCGGCACCTTCTTGGCCGGCACCTTCTTGGCCGGCACCTTCTTGGCCGGCACCTTCTTGGCGGATGCCTTCTTGGCGGGCGCCTTCTTCGCGGGTCGCCGGGCGTAGAGGTCAGCCTTGGGCACCGTGTCGACCGGCCAGTCCCGCAGGGTGTCGATATACAGCTGCCGTACTTCGGCGATGCGCTCGGAGAGGTTGTCCAGCGTCCAATCCTGAAGGGACAGCGGTGGATAGACGACGACGTCGACCGTGCCGGGGTGCAGGGTCGAGGAGTCCCGCGCGGAGATCACCTCCGCGTTGCGGATCACCACGGGCACGATCGGAACCCCGGCGGCCATCGCCAGGCGGAAGGGACCCTTTTTGAACTGGCCCACCGACCTGGTGTCGAGCCGGGTCCCCTCCGGCGCGATCAGGACCGAGAGACCCTTCTTGGTGAGTTCCTCGGCCTGCTTGAGGGATTCGACCGCCTTCTTCGGATCGTCGCGGTCGATGAAGATCGTGTCCACCAGCTTGCCCAGCGTGCCGACAACCGGGTCGCTTTCGAGCTCCTTCTTGCCGACCCCGGTCCAGTTGTCCTTCAACAGCGACGCGACCAGCACCGGGTCGAAGTTGTTGCGGTGGTTGAAGATGAACACCGCAGGGCGCGTCTTGGTCAGGTTCTCCTCGCCGATCACGTTGGTACGCACGCCATTGAGACCGAGCAGCATCTGCGGGAAAGCGGAGGTGAAGAAGTTGACACCGCGGCGGCGGCTGCGGGTCAGCAACCCCCAGCCCACCGCACCGTAGGCGGCCGGCACGATCGACCCGACGCCGAGCAGGGTGCGCACCTGACCCAGCAGACCGCCGCCGCCGCGGCTGTTGAACCGCAGGATCGGCCAGCCGCGTTTGCGCGCCACCTCGGCCATCTTGTCGCCCGGGTTGGTCGGGCGGGGATTGCCGACCAGATGCATCAGCGCAAGGTCCTCATCGCCGTCGGCGTAGAAGTAGCTGGCCTTGAGGTCGATGCCATGCTCGGCGGCGAACTCCTGAACCGCGTTGGCCTTGCCCGGCCCCCACAGGATCGGCTCGATGACCTTGCCGGTGAGGACCCCGTCTCCGTCGATCTCGAAGCGGTTGGTCAAGACGTTGGGGATCCCGAGAAACCGGGCCACCGGCTCGACCTGAATGGTCAGCGCCGAGGAACTGAGCACCACGGTGTGCCCGCGTTCCATATGCGCATGAACCAGGTCACGCATCTCCGGGTAGATGCGCTTCTCGATCTTCTCGGCGAACAGCCGCTCCCCGATCTGTTGCAGGTCGGACAACGGCCGCCCGCGCAGCACCTCGGTCGCCTTGTTGATGAGGCCCTCGAACTCGATGCGACCGAACTGGTGGTTCAGCCCGGCGGCGACCATGCTGATGAGCTCGCCGATACCCATGTCGCGGCTGCGGAACCGCTCCTGGGTCAGGATGACACCGGTGAAACCGGCCACCAGGGTGCCGTCCACATCGAAGAACGCGCCCACCTGGGGACCGGCCGGGCTGGCCATCACCTCGGCCACCGAACCGGGGAGCCGCATTTCCCGTGCGCCGCGGGCGGTCTTGTCATTCATGAGTAGGCCACCGATCTGTTCGTGGATCTCGGGGATGGGTCGGGACGGTCGGAGAACGACGCGGGTGTCACCCGCGGTTGCGGGTCCCCTGCCAGGGCGAGCACCTCATCGAATCCCTCCCGCAGGCATTGTGCCCACAGCGCAGGTTCGGCGATCGCGGCTCGGTCATAGCGGGTGGTGACGGTGGCGAAGCCACCGCGGGAGATCAGCACCACCATCATCGCGACCCCCGGGAGTGGGCCGATACCGAACTGCCGCAACACCTTCGCCCCGGCGATGTAGGTGTCCCCCGGATAAATCGGCACATTGCTGGCCTGCACGTCGGAGGCGACCACCGAACCGCTCACCGCCTCGAGCACCGCGTCGGGCAGCAGGGTCAACACCGGCGCGACCGCACCGATCAGGTCGATTGCCGCCTCGTCCCGGCGAGAGATCATCTGCTTGCGGATCTTCGCGATCCGCAGGGCCGGATCCACGACTCCCACCGGGGCACCCAGAGTCACCCCGGCGAAGCGGTTCCCGCCCGCGGGGTCGGCCTCCGCGCGCAGATTGACCGGCACGGCCATCGGAAGGGTGTTGACCGGCACGCCCAGGGCGGCGTGATAGCGCCGCAATGCGCCGCACAACCCGGCCAGGTAGGCATCGTTGATCGATCCCTCGGCCGCCTTCGCCGCACGATGCAGGTCGCCCAGTCGCATCTCGATCGCCTCGGTACGGGTCGAGAGACTGCGACGGCGCAGCAGCGGCGAGGGATCGGCGGCGCGGCGCACCATCCGCCGCCCGGATCTGGCGTACTCGATGGCGCCCAACACCGCCGAGGCCGGGTCACTGACCACCTTGCCGACCAGGCCGAGACCGCCGGCCACCGCGCCGAACACCCCGCCGACGATCGCCTCGGGCAGGTGGTTGAGGCCCGCCCGCATGAGGTCGTTGCCGGTGATGTCCTCCGGGACCGGGAGCGGCGGCTCGGGACGTGGCGGTGCGTCGCGCTGCAGGTCGTAGATCTCGGCGAACATCGCCGTGGCGCCCACCCCGTCGGTCACGGCGTGGCTAAGGTGCAGCAGGGTGGCGGCCCTTCCGTCCTCGAGCCCCTCGACCAGGGTGGCCGTCCACAGCGGCCGGGAGATGTCCAGAGGGGACTGCAGCATGACCTCGGCGAGGTCGAGTACATCGCGCACGGCGCCGGGATGGGGAACCCGCACCCGCCGGACGTGGAAATCGAGATTGAAGTCGGGGTCGACCACCCACCGGGCCGGTGCCGTCGGCAGGGTCGGCATCACGACCTTCTGCCGCAACCGCAGCACCCGGCGCGATGCGTTCTCGAACAGGGTGCGGAAGCGCTCCCAGTCGGGGGTGGCGTCGAGGATTTCCAGGGCCATGATCCCCGACCTGGTGCGGGGGTTGGCTTCGCCACGGTGCATCAACATGTCGAAGGCGCTCAGTTCGGATGAGATCCCGCCGGGCGGCAGCCCGGATGCGTCCACGGGGCCGCTCATCGACTACCTCCTCACCGTGCGCCTCGGAGCGCCAGACCCGCCCGACTGACTGATCACGCTAGTCCGAGCACCGCGGGAGCGGGGTCGATTGCACGCCGGGTTCGGATCAGCCGGCCGAGCGGACGG
>SYAB01000206.1 GCA_005787665.1 Actinomycetota bacterium | reverse complement strand
GGACGAGGGCTTCCACCTGGTCGCCGACGGACACCACTTCGTTGGGGTCGACGACGTGCTTGATGGAGAGTTCGCGGGAGGGGATGACCCCTTCGGTCTTGTCGCCGATATCGAGCAGGACCTCGTCCCGGTCCACCTTGACGATGGTCCCCTCGACGATGTCGCCATCGTTGAAGTATTTGATGGTCTTGTCGATGGCGGCGAGGAAGTCCTCAGCCGAGCCGATGTCGTTGACGGCTACTTGCGGCGAGGTGACGGTGGGACTGGGCATATTGTTGGGTTGCTCCGGACACGGTTGATCGTAGGGACGGTTGGGTAGGGCTGCGACCCGCACGAGAGGCGCGCGGGCACCGGCAAAGCGTACTCGACCGGGCACAACGGGGCCAAACCCGGGCCTGTCGCAGCTACCCTCCTCTGGTGTCCTACGCCACCGTTCCGCCGTATCCGCTGCCGGTCCGCAAAGTCGGTGCACCGCTGGCGGCGATCATCGCACTGGGCACCCTGGTGGCACTGCTGCTGATTCTGCTGACGGCGGTCAACCCGGGCGGAACGGTGCTCGGGCTCGGCTTGTCCACCTTCGCCATGGCCGGGGTACTGCTGTGTTACCTCTGGCTGGACCGCTGGGAGCCGGAGCCGCCGCGGCTGTTGATCATGGCGTTTCTGTGGGGGTCCTCGGTTGCGGTACTCGTTTCGGTGATCCTCGAGCACCTCATCGACCAGGCCTTCGGGACGGGCGGGGAGGAACCCGCCTTCGTCACCGTGGCGATCGGCGCCCCGCTGGTCGAGGAAGCCGCCAAAGGGGCGTTCTTGCTGCTGATGATGACCGGCCGGCGCCGCAACGAACTCAACACCATGACGGACTGCCTGGTTTACGCCGGTTTCACCGCGGTCGGTTTCGCCTGGTTGGAAAACATCTTCTACATCGCCAGCGGCGAGACGCTCGGCGGCTCGCTCACCATCGCCGGAATGCGACTGTTCATGGGGCCGTTCGCGCATCCGCTGTTCACCACCATGTTCGCCATCGGGGTCTACTTCGCGCTGCACCGACGATCGTCGGCCGCCAGAGCCGGTTGCCTTCTCCTCGGATATCTGGGCGCGGTGGTGATGCACGGACTGTGGAACGGCTCGGCGATGCTGGGCGCGGAGACTTACCTGACCGTCTACGTGCTGTGGATGATGCCGGTGTTCGGCCTCGCGATCACCCTGGCCGTCGCCAGTCGGCGCCGGGAACGGCGGATCGTCGCCGAGAAGCTTCCCGGCATGGTGGCCCACCAACTGGTGACGCCCGCCGAAGCGACCTGGCTGGGCTCCTTGCGTCACCGCAAGATGGCGGTCGGCGCGGCCCAACGGCATGGCGGACGGCGGGCCGCCTCCAGCGTCAAACGATTCGCGATCCAGGTCGTCGAACTGGCCTACGTGCGGGACCGGATCGACCGCGGATTCGGCGATGAGCGGGTCTTCGCCCTGCAGAACGAGGAGGCCCACCGGGTGGTCGCCGCCCGGGTGCAGGCCGGGCCGGCCTTGCACATGCTCAACGGTTACCGGTTCCCGATGCGCCGCTAGAGTCCGGCCCCTCTTGCGAGCGTGCGTGTCGGTACGGCGACGCGCCGACTCCGCGGGCCTTCCGCGCACGCTCGCGGCCGGTTCCTCAGCCGGTTCCGCGGACGGAGCGACACTCAGGATTCACTTATTGCACACTCAGGTCGCATTCAGGTCTACGTAAGTGTTTAATGGGGTCGATCGCGCCCCGTCACCGAGGCGGCGCGGCGCCGAACTCAGGATTGTCATGACCTCACGCACTAAGCCCGCCCATCACACCGCCCTCGCCGCCGTCGCCGCCGGAGCATGCGCGGCCGCCATGGCCGGCACCAGCCTGGGCGCAGCACCCACTGCCGACGCCAGCTGCGTGTCAGTGTTCGGTATCGGCAACGGCAACGGTTGCACCAGCAACGTCCTCAGCATCGCCATCGCCATCGGTAACGGCGCCACCGCCACCGCCAACGGGTTGCTCGGAGCGGCGTTGGTGCTGGGAGACGGCGCGACGGCGGAGACCGGCGATGCCTTCACCTTCGCGACTGCGGTCGGCGACGCCTCGGTGGCCACGGCCAAGGGCTTATTCGGTATCGCCACCCAACTGGGCTACAACGGCACCGCGACGACACAGGGTTCGGGATCCTTCGGCAACTTGGGACTCAACATCGCCATCAACACGGCTCTCGGATCGGCCGGTGAGGTGGTGACTGCAGCAGGCATCGGCAATGTTGCGGCGAACCTGTTCGGCCGGGCAACCACGGCGGGCGCCCACACCGTCTCGTCGCTGGGGACCCTCGACATCGCCCTGAACCTCGCCGGCAGCGACAACACGGTCGGCTCGGGGGCGGGATTCTTCAACCGCTCGTTCAACTTCTTCGGCAGAAACAACATCGTCACCGGCGAAGGTGGGGTCTCCAACGTCGCCCGTAATTTCTTCGGTGACGGCAACGAGGTGACGTCGCTCGGCGGCGACCTCAACTCGGCGAGCAACTTCCTCGGCAGCGGCAACACGGTCACCCTCGCCGCAGGAGCCGGCAATGTCGCCACCAGCCTGCTCGGCGACGACAACGTCGTCTCAGTGGCCGGAGGCACGCTGGACGGCGCCCGGAACTGGTTCGGGCGGAACAACACGGTGACGACGATCGGCGGACTGCAGAACACCGTCACCAACATCGGCGGGAACGACAACCTGCTGGAATCGGTGGGCGCCAACAACAACGGGGCCCGCAACCTTTTCGGCAGCGGCAACGAGTTGAAGGCGGGCTCGCTGGGCTCGAATGGCAACCTGGCGAGCTCCCTCGGCGGCTCCGGTAACAAGGTCACCGCGGGCGCACCCGGTAACAACACGCGGGGGTTCGCCGTTTTCGGCACCGACAACACGGTGACGGCGGGGCCCGGTCCCTTCGCCCTGGCGGGTTCGGTGTTCCAGACCAGCCAAACCGTCACGAAGGTGGGCCCCGGCATCGCCATCAACAACTTCCGCATCGGCGGCGCGGCGGCGCAGGCCCCCGACAATGCCGGACCGGCGGCCAGCAGGGCGTCGGCGCGGAAGCCGGCCTCGGCAACCCGCAGCACCACCCGGTAGCCGCGCGCAGTTGACGAGGCGCGCCCCCTAGTGGGCCGCCTCGTCCCAACTGCGGCCGTAGCCCACCGACACCTCCAGTGGTACGTCAAGCGGGTACGCGGCACCCATGTTGTCCCGCACCAGCCGGTCGACGGCGTCGCGCTCCCCCGGCGCGATCTCGAGCAGCAGTTCGTCGTGCACCTGCAGCAACAGCCTCGACGCCAGTCCGGCATCGCGCAGCACCGCGTCAACCCCGATCATGGCGACCTTGATGATGTCAGCGGCGCTGCCCTGGATCGGGGCGTTGAGCGCGGCCCGCTCGGCGGCCTCGCGAAGCTGACGGTTGCTGCTGTCCAACTCCGGCAGGTAGCGCCGACGGCCCAGCACCGTGGAGGTGTATCCGTCCTTGCGGGCTTGATCGACCACGTCGAGCAGGTAGTCCCGCACCCCGCCGAAACGAGCAAAGTAGGAGTCCATCTGCTCCTTGGCCTCCTCGGTGGAGATCTTGAGCTGGGCGGCCAGTCCGTAGGCGCTCAGCCCGTAGGCCAGCCCGTAGGACATCGCCTTGACCCGGCGGCGCAACTCAGGAGTGACCTCGTCGATCGGCACGCCGAAGGCCCGGGACCCGACGAAGGAGTGCAGATCCTCTCCGGTGCGGAACGCCTCGATCAGCCCCTCGTCGCGGGACAGGTGCGCCATGATCCGCATCTCGATCTGGCTGTAGTCGGCGGTCATCAGTTCGTCGTATCCCGCGCCCACCACGAATGCGTCGCGGATGCGACGGCCCGCGTCGGTGCGGATCG
>SYAB01000205.1 GCA_005787665.1 Actinomycetota bacterium | reverse complement strand
GGATGCGCGATCCGAAGATCCACTCCACCACCTGGGAGTGGGACAACGCCTCGCCGGCCGACATGTGGAAGCACTCCCACAACGAGTTGCATCACACCTACACCAACGTCCGCGGCAAGGACAACGACCTCGGATACGGCATCATGCGGGTCGACGAGGACCAGCGGTGGAAGCCGCTGTACCTGATCCAGCCGTTGTCGAACGCGGTCAACGCCTGTTTCTTCCAGTACGGCATCGCGTTCTACGACCTTGAGATCGGCAAGTATCTCAAGGGCCGGGTGGAGAAGGACGACTTCGTCAGTCGCGCAAAGAAGGTGCTGGGCAAGATCCGCCGGCAGGCCACCCGCGATTATGTGCTGCACCCGTTGTTGTCCGGGCCGTCGGCGCTGACCACACTGACCGCCAACCTGACCGCCAACCTGGTCCGCAACCTGTGGACCCACTCGGTGATCATGTGCGGGCATTTCCCCGAGGGGGTCGCGACCTTCGCCCGGGACTCCATCGAGGACGAGACCCGCGGGCAGTGGTACCTGCGCCAGATGCTGGGTTCGGCCAACATCTCCGGAAGCCCGGCCCTGCATTTCATGACCGGGAACCTGTCCTACCAGATCGAGCATCACCTGTTTCCCGACCTGCCCAGCAACCGCTACCAGGAGATCGCCCCCAAGGTTCAGGAGGTGTTCGAGCGTTACGGGCTGACCTACACCACCGGACCGTTGCCCCGGCAGGTCGCCTCGGCCTGGCGCAAGATCATCCGGCTGTCCGTCCCGAACCGAGAAGCACAGTGAGCCAGAGGAATTCCGACATGACCGGACTGCGACATCTCGATCTGCACGGCGAACGGGTCGCCTATATCGACGAGGGACAGGGCGAGGTGCTGCTGCTCCTGCACGGCATGGCGGGAAGTTCGGCCAGCTGGCGATCGGTGATCCGGCCGCTGTCCCGCCAATTCCGGGTGGTCGCGCCGGATCTGCCGGGTCACGGCGAGTCGACCAAGCCGCGCAGCGACTACTCCCTGGGCGCCTTCGCCGTCCTGCTGCGCGATCTGCTCGACGAACTCGGCGTCACCGCGGCGACGATCGTCGGCCACTCACTCGGCGGCGGGATCGCCATGCAGTTCATGTATCAGCACCCCGACTACACCCGGCGGCTGATCCTGATCGGCAGCGGCGGACTGGGACCGGACGTCGGCCTCACGCTGCGCCTGTTGTCGGCACCGGGTGCCGAACTGATCATGCCGATCATCGCCCCCCAACCGGTCCTGACGGCCGGTGAGCGGTTCTGGTCCTGGTTGCGCAACGCCGGCATCGAATCGCCCCGCGGCGAGGAGATCTGGCGCTCCTACAGCACGCTGGCCGACGCCCCGACCCGGCAGGCCTTCCTGCGGACCCTGCGCTCCGTCGTGGACTACCGCGGACAGGCGGTCAGCGCGCTCAACCGGCTCACCGCCAGGACGGACCTGCCGATCATGGCGATCTGGGGCGAGAAGGACGCCATCATCCCGGTCCGGCACGCCTATGCCGCCAGGGGTGCCCGTCCCGACATCCGACTGGAGGTGCTCCCCGGTGTCGGGCACTTCCCGCAGGTCGAGCGACCCACCGAGGTGGTCGAGCTGATCGAGGACTTCATCGGCCGCGAGGTGACCAGACCGTCCACCGCAGTTCACCTCCCCGACACCTCGCCTGGCTAACGTGCCCGGGTGCCCGTGGTTGACGAACAGCTGGCCCGGCTGGAGCGCGAGCTCGACGCACTCCTGGCGCTACTGGCCGATGCGGAGCTGCACTGGCGTGAGCTGATCGCCGATGTGGCCCCCGATCACCGGCGCAGCGCGGTGAACCTGGTGCACTACTGGGCGCTGCGGCAGGTCGACCTACGCGACCTGCAATGGCGCCTCCAGGGTTTCGGGCTGTCCTCCTTGGGGCGCAGCGAGGCCAACGTCGCGGCCACCCTTCAGCTGGTCTCCGCGGCGGTGGCCGCGATGCGTGGCCCGAGCTGGAACCCCGCGACCTATCACCCCGTGGTGGGGATCGGTGAGGGCGCCGCGCTGCTGGCCCGCAATGCCACCGAGGTGTTCGGCCCGGCCGACGAGGGCCGTGCTGCCAGGATCATGGTGACACTGCCCACCGAGGCCGCGACGAACCCCAAGCTCGCCGCCGATCTGGTGCGGGCCGGGATGCGGATCGCGCGGATCAACTGCGCTCACGACGATGTGCAGGCCTGGGCCGCGATGGCGGCCAACGTCCGCAAGGCGGCGGCCAAGCTGGGCCGGCCGTGCCTGGTGGCGATGGATCTGGCCGGCCCCAAACTTCGCACCGGCCCGATCGAGCCCGGGCCGCACGTGGTCCGGCTGCGACCCAGTCGCGACCCGCTCGGTCAGGTGGTCACCGCCGGGCGCGGCTGTCTGACCTCGGCGCGCAAGCCCGCGGCACCACCGGAGCCCGGACTGGTCAGCATTCCGGTGGACAAGGGCTGGCTGTCCCGCCGTCGGGAGGGCGAGCACCTGCGACTCCGGGACGCCCGCGGGGCGAGCCGGGTGCTGCGG
>SYAB01000204.1 GCA_005787665.1 Actinomycetota bacterium | reverse complement strand
CTACCTGTGGGGGCTGGGCGCCGCCGGGCAGGCCGGGGTGGAGAACGTGCTGGACATCCTGCAGGGCGGTATCGACTCGGCGTTGCGCGGATTGGCCAAGTCCAGCGTCGGCGACCTCGGTCGCGAGGATGTGCTGATTCCGCCCGGATTCAGCCGGGGACTCGGTACCTCGGGTACTACCATCGCGGAGTGATCGTCCGGGGCGAACTGGGGGAGTGCACGTCGCGACAGCTATCCGACGCCGCTCCGACCCTGCTCGTCCCGGTCGGCTCGACCGAGCAGCACGGGCCGCAGCTGCCGCTGGACACCGACACCCGTATCGCGTCCGCGATCGCCCGCCGGGTGGCCGCTGATCTCGGACACCTGCCGGCCCCGCCGATCTGTTACGGCGCTTCCGGTGAGCACCGCGGTTTCCCGGGCACCGTCTCGATCGGCACCGAGACCCTCACCGCCGTGCTGGTGGAGTACGGCCGCTCGGCCTGTGACTGGGCTACTCGACTGGTCTTCGTCAACGGCCACGGCGGAAATCTCGACGCGCTGCGGGCCGCTACCGCGACGCTAAGGGCCGAGGGGCGTGACGCGGCGTGGTGCAGTTGTACCGCCGACGGCGGCGATGCCCACGCCGGGCACACCGAAACCGCACTGCTGCTTCACCTTTCGCCGTCTCTGGTGCGCCTCGAGTCCTGTGTCGCGGGCAATACCGAGCCGCTGTCCGTGCTCATGGGCGAGCTGCGCCGGGGAGGCGTCGCCGCGGTCAGCGCGTCGGGCGTCCTGGGTGACCCGACCACCGCCACCGCGGTGGCCGGAGCGGCGATCTTCGAGGAGATGTCGGCCGACTGCGCGCGTCGGGTCCAGCGCTGGCAGCCGGATCCGGACGGGATGCTCTCGTGAGCCGGCTGCCGGACGGTTTCGCGGTCCAGGTCGACCGCCGGGTCAGGGTTCTGGGTGCGGGCGCCACCCTGCTCGGCGGATCGCCCACCCGGATGCTGAAGCTCGCGCCCGCCGCCCAGGTGATGCTGACCGGTGGTCGGCTGGAGGTGCGCGACGGGGTGAGCGCGGACCTCGCCCGGACCCTGCTCGACGCCGGGGTCGCCCACCCGCGGCCGGCCAGCGGCCCGTCGCACCGCGACGTCACCGTGGTGATCCCGGTGCGGGACAACCAGGCCGGGCTGCACCGGCTGGTGATGGCGCTGCGCGGACTGCGGGTCATCATCGTCGACGACGGCTCGGCGATCCCGGTCGAGCCCGGGTGGTTCGCCGGGGCGCCGTGCGCGGTCGAGGTGATCCGGCACGACGAGAGTCTCGGACCGGCGGCAGCCCGCAATGCCGGCCTGTCCTGTGCCGGAACCGAACTGGTGGCGTTCCTGGACTCCGACGTGCTGCCCCGGCGGGGGTGGCTGGAGGTGGTCCTGGGCCACTTCTGCGACCCGGTAGTGGCGCTGGTCGCACCGCGCATCGTCGCTCTGCACCCCGGCGATACCGCGATCGGCCGCTACGAGGCGATGAGCTCGTCGCTGGACCTCGGCGACCGGGAGGCGCCGGTGGTGCCGTTCGGCCCGGTGTCCTACGTGCCCAGCGCCGCGATCGTCTGCCGGCGTTCGGCGGTGGCCGAGGTCGGCGGGTTCGACGAGTCGCTGCGCTCCGGTGAGGACGTCGACCTGTGCTGGCGGCTGGTGGAGAGCGGCTCCCGGCTGCGCTATGAACCCGTCGCGCTGGTCGCCCACGATCACCGGACCCGGTTGAAACCGTGGCTGTCGCGTCGGGCGTTCTACGGCGGCTCGGCGGCCCCGCTGGCCGCCCGTCATCCCGACAACACCGCCCCGCTGGTGGTTCCGCTGTGGTCACTGTTGGCCTGGGCGTCGCTGGCCACCTGGTCGGTGCCGGGGGCCGCGGCGGGTGCGGTGTTCGCCGGGCTGTACGCCCGGCGGGTCACCGCGGCCGTGCGCCATAGCGATGCCTCGCCCCGCGACGTCGCCGGCCTGGCGGCGCGCGGCCTGGGCGTCACCGGCCTGCAACTGTCCTCGGCTCTCTGTCGGTCCTACTGGCCGGCCGCCCTGGCTGGCGCCCTGGTCTCCCGGCGGGCCCGCCGGACGGTGGCGGCGGCCGCGGTGATCGATGCCGCGCATGGCTGGATGACCCGCAAACCCGTCGCCGACGAGGCCGGGAGGCCGATTGGCGCGCTGGGGTACCTGGCGCTCAAACGCCTCGACGACATCGCCTACGGCGCCGGGCTGTGGGCGGGGGCGATCCGCGGTCGCACGCTGGCGCCGCTTCGCCCCGACATCAGACGATAGCTGCGGCCGTGCGCTGCGATGTCCTGGTCGTGGGAGCGGGGAGCGCGGGATCGATTCTGGCCGAACGGTTTTCCGCCGACTCCCGATGCTCGGTCACCGTGCTCGAGGCGGGCCCGGGACTTGACGACCCCGCGGTGCGCGCACTGACCCAGGAGGGGCTGCGGATGCCGATCGGCGCCGACAGTCCGGTGGCCCGGCACTACGACACGCTGCTGACCAGCGACCCGCCGCGGCCCGCGCGGATCGTCCGCGGGGCGTGCGCGGGTGGATCCGGCGCGATCAACGGCGGCTACTTCTGCCGGGCCCTGCCCGGCGACATCGCTACCCTGCCGGGTTGGTCCCCGCTAGAGGTCGAGCGCCACTACCGGGCAGTCGAGGAGCGAATCCCACTGCACACCAACGATTTCGGTGCAGTGACGACCGCTTTCGCCCGCGCCGCCGAGCAGAGCGGCTACCCCCGTTTGGAGAGCCTCGCGGTCGACGGCACCGGGGTGGCGCCGGTGCCGCTGAACATCGCCGACGGTCGCCGACTCGGCCCGGGCGCGGTCTTCCTGCAGCCGGCGCTTGGTCGCGCCAACCTCACGGTGCTCAGCCGCACCCGGGTGACCACCGTCCTGCTCGCCGGCGGCCGGGCCGTCGGGGTGCGCGCGGTCGGCCCGAACGGGCCCGTCGAACTGGCAGCCGACCGGGTGGTGCTGGCCGCCGGGGCGATCGCCTCGGCACAACTGCTGATGCTCTCCGGGATCGGCCCGGCCGGTCCACTTCGGGCCCTGGGCATCACCGTGGCTGCGAACCTGCCGGTGGGACAACGTTGTTGGGACCATCCGGAATGGCTGATGACCGCCGGCTGGCCGGCCGATGAGGGCCGTCCGGTGCTGGAGGCGGTGCTGGTCACCCCCGATCTGGAGCTGCGTCCCTACACTCAGGCCTTCGGGGCCGATGCCCCGGCCATCGGCGTGGTGCTGACCCGGCCGCGGGCGCACGGCACGGTGGCGCTGGCCGGTGCCGACCCGGCGGCGGCCCCGCGGATCGAGCACCGCTACGACAGCGAGCCGGCCGACCTCGCTGCGCTGCGCCACGGCAGGGATCTGGTGCGCACGATCACCGACGCCGGCGATCCGTCATGGTCGACCTCCCAGCACCTGTGTGGCACCGCGCCGATGGGCGCCGACGGCGACCCGCATGCCGTCGTCGACCCGCGCTGCCGGGTGCTCGGTATCGACGGGCTGTGGGTGATCGACGGGTCGATCCTGGCGCGCATACCGCGCCGCGGCCCGCACGCCGCCATCGCGATGCTGGCCCACCGGGCCGCGGAGTTCGTCCGTTGACGTTCGCGACAGGTGCGGGTCAGTCCTTGAGCTCGACCCGGATCGGCAGGTGCTTGAGACCGCCGACGAATGTCGTCGCCATGAGCTCGGGCTCACCGGCCAGTTCGATGCTCTTGATCCGGGGCACCAACTCGGTGAAGAAGCTGTTGATCTCCATCCGGGCCAGGGCCGCACCCAGGCAGAAGTGCACGCCGTGGCCGAACGACAGGTGCTTGTTCGGGTCGCGGCCCACATCGAAGCGGAACGGGTCGACGAAGACGTCGGCGTCCCGGTTGGCAGAGACGTAGCTCAGCAGCACCGCCTCACCCTTGGCGATCGGCACCCCGCGCACCACGGTGTCCTCCTGGGCGGTGCGCATGAACTCCTTGACCGGCACCACCCAGCGGATGATCTCCTCCACCGCGGTGGGCATCAGCGACATGTCGGCCTGCAGACGGGCCAACTGGTCGGGGTTCTGCAGCAGCGCCAGCAGACCGCCGGCGGTGGCCGCGCTGGTGGTGTCGTGCCCGGCGCTGGCGACGATGACGTAGTAGGACAGCGTGTCCATATCGCTCAGCGGCTCGCCGTTGATCCTGGCGTTGGCGATTGCCGACGCCAGGTCCTCGGTGGGGTGCTCGCGGCGGGACTGGGTCAGCGCCATGAAGTAGTTGAAGAAGTCCAGCAGCACGGCGAGCATGTCGTCGACGCCGCCGCCGCGCTGGAACTCCTCGTCGTTGCCGCCGAACATCTCCTGGGTCAGCTTGAGCATCCGGGGGAAGTCGGAGTCCGGCAGCCCGAGCATGGACAGGATGATGTAGAGCGGGTAGTTCACCGCGATCTCGGTGGCGAAGTCCAGCTCAGGGCCCTTCTCGGCCATCTTGTCGACGTAGACCTTGGCCAGTTCGTCGCAGCGCGCCTTGAGTGCCCGCATGGCCTTGGGGCGGAACCAGTCCACCCCGATCTTGCGCATATCGCGGTGGTGCGGGTCGTCCATGTGGATCAGGGTGCGCAGCCCGGTGCCGGCCTCGATATCGCGGCGCAGGGCGTCGTCGGCCTCGGAGATCGCCAGCAGCGGACGGGGGTCGTTGGTGAACAGGTCGTTCTGCCGCTCGATCTCCATGATGTCGGCGTGGCGGGTGATCGCCCAGAACGGCCGGTAGTCGGGGACGTCGACCCAGCTGACCGGCGCGTGTTCGCGACAGTGCCGCAGCGCCTCGTGGAGCTTCTTCTCGTCGGTGTAGGCCTGCGGGTTCGCCAGAACCCGAGCGGCGGGGTCGGCGATCCGGTGGTCGGTCTGTGCGGTCATGACGAAACTCCTGCGGCGAGAAAACTTGACGGGTGTCAGCACATAGTGTGGTGGATGGCGGCGGCGGATGAAAGGCCTTAGGGCCTTTTTCCATAATTCGACTTATGGATGGCGCGTGCCGCGCGCTCGGCGATCAGCATCACCGGGGCAGTGGTGTTGCCGGAGGTGATGGTCGGCATCGCGGAGGCATCGACAACCCGCAGGCCCGCCACGCCGCGCACCCGGCAGTCGGTATCCAGCACCGTGGCGGCCGACCGCGGCCGGCCCGAGGAGTCGAAGGCGCCCATCGCGCAGGTGCCCACCGGGTGGAAGATCGTGGTGCCCAACTCGGCCGCGGCCGTCGCCAGGTCGTCGTCGCTGACCAGGTGGGCGCCCGGCAAGAGTTCTTCGGGTTGGTAGCGCGCCAGTGCCGGCGCGGCCATGATGCGCCGGGTCATGCGCAGTCCGCGCACCGCGACACTGCGGTCGGTATCGGTCGAGAGGTAGTTGCACAGGATCGTCGGGCTGGCCAGCGGGTCCGGGCCGGCCATCCGCACCCGGCCGCGCGAGGTGGGCCGCAGGTTGCATACCGACGGCGTGATCGCCCCGAACGGATGCAGGGGTTCGCCGAACGCGGGCAGCGACAACGGCTGCACATGCCACTCCAGGTCGGCGCTGGCCTGCTCCGGGTCGCTCCGGGCGAAGGCGCCCAGGGTCGACGGCGGCATGGTCATCGGCCCGGAACGCAACACCAGGTACTGGATGCCCATCCCGGCCCGGGTGATCCAGTTGCGGTAGAGGGTGTTGACGGTCGGGGCGCCGCGGATGCGGTAGACGGTGCGCAGTTGCAGATGGTCCTGCAGGTTCTCCCCGACGCCCGGCAGATCGACGGCCACCGGAACCTGGTACTCGGCCAGCAGGGCGGCCGGGCCAAGACCCGATACCTGCATCAGATGCGGCGAGCCGATGGCTCCGGCGCTCAGGATGACCTCCCGGCGGGCACGTACGTCCAGGGTCTGACCGTCCTTGAGCAGCCGCACGCCGGTGACGCGGTGTCGGGCGGTGGTCCAGGCGCCCTCGCGCTGATCACCGGCGACCCGGTCGTCCATCAGCAGCCGGAGGGCCCGGGTACGGGTGTAGACGGTCAGGTTCGGCCGTCGGGCGATCGGATGCAGGAAGGCGTCGGCCATCGACCACCGCCGGCCGCGACGCTGGTTGACGTGGAAGTAGGCGCTTCCGGCGTTGTCACCGCGGTTGAACTCGGCGATCGGGGCGATGCCGGTCTGGGCGGCCGCGGCCTGCCACGCGTCCAGGATCGTCCAGCGGACCCGCGGCCGCTCGACCCGGATCTCCCCGCCCGCGCCGTGCCAGTCGTCGGCCCCGCCGAAGTAGTCCTCCAGTTCCCGGTAGATCGCCAGCGTCTGGCCGCCCCAGCGCCACCGGTCGTCGCCGGTGGCCTGCGCCCACAGGTCGTAATCGGCGGCCTGCCCGCGCATGTGGATCATCGCGTTGATCGACGAACACCCGCCGAGCACCCGGCCCCGGGCGTAGCGGATGCTGCGTCCGCCCAGCCCCGGCTCGGCCTCCGTCGTCAGGCACCAGTCGGTGCGGGGATTGCCGATGGTGTAGAGGTAGCCGACTGGAACCTTGATCCAGAACCAGTCGTCGGCACCCCCGGCCTCGATGAGCAACACCCGGCAATCGGGGTCGGCGCTGAGCCGGCTGGCCAGCAGGCAGCCGCTTCCCGCGCCGACGATCACGAAGTCGACGTCGACGGCCGGGACCATGGCAGCCAGTATCCCCGCCTCACCGCCGGGAAGGGGGGAGACAGCAGGGCGACCAGTAGGCTGCGAGCGTGCGAGCTGCGGCGGTCCTGGCCTGCGCGGTCCTGCTCGCCGGGTGCGGCGGGGCGAGCCCGACGGGGGATCCCACGGTGGTCGCCATCGCCGACGGCACGGTCCGCGGTACCGCGGGGGAGGGCTTCCGGGTCTTCCAGGGCATTCCCTATGCCGCGGCCCCGACGGGCCCGATGCGCTGGCGCCCGCCGGTGGCGCCGGCGGGCTGGACCTCGGTGCGCGAGGCCGACTCCCCGGGGTTGCGCTGCATCCAGGACGTTCGGGCCGACCCCGATTACGGGCGCCCGACCAGCGAGGACTGCCTGAACCTCACCGTCTGGGCGCCCTCGGGCGCCACCCCCGCCACCCCTAGGCCGGTGATGGTGTGGATTCACGGCGGCGGGTTCCTCAACGGCAGTTCCGACATCTACGACTCCCGCTGGCTGGCCACCCGCGGCGACATCGTCGTCGTCACCATCAACTACCGGCTGGGCGCGCTGGGATTCCTGGCCCACCCCGCCCTCGCCCAGGGTTCCGACCCGGGCAACTACGGTCTGGCGGACCAGCAGGCCGCCCTGCGCTGGGTGAACCGCAACATCGCCGCATTCGGTGGCGATCCGGCCAGGGTCACCATCGCCGGGGAGTCGGCCGGGGCCATGTCGGTGTGCAACCACCTGGTCGCCCCGGAGTCACACGGCCTGTTCCGGGCGGCCATCATGCAGAGCGGACCCTGTCAGGCCCAGGCCGCGCTGCCCGCCGCCGAGCGGATCAGTATCGACTACGCGGACCGGGCCGGCTGCGCGGACCCGGAATCGGCGGCGAAATGCCTGCGTGAACTGCCCGCCGACCGGCTCACCGGAGGCCCGCCGTACGTCCGGATCGGTGCGAACATCCTCACCGGTCCGGTCACCGGCACCCGCCGGCTGCCCGGGGCTCCGATGGTGCGGGCCGCTGAGGGCGGCGCCGCCCGGGTGCCGGTGCTGATCGGCAACACCGCCGACGAGTTCACCCTGTTCGTGGCGTTGACCTATCTGCGGGACAAGCGCCTGGCCCCCTACCGCACGCTGCTGGCGGACACCTTCGGCGCCCACGCTCCGGCGGTGGCCGCCCGCTACCCGTTGGCGCGCTACGACGGCAGCGTCGGGCTCGCCTATGCGGCCGCGGTGACCGACGGGGTGTTCGCCTGCCCGATCGACACCATGGCGGCCGAACTGGCGCGGCGGGCGCCGGTCTTCGCCTATGAGTTCGCCGACCGGCGGGCACCGGCGCCCGAACCGCTCCGGCAGGCGCCGTTCGCGCCGGGCGCCGGTCACGCTCTGGAACTGCGCTACCTCTTCGACATCGGCGGCGCGCCCCCACTGGACCGCGCCCAGCAGGTGCTGTCGGATCAGATGATCGCCTACTGGAGCCGGTTCGTGACGGCCGGAACCCCGGACGTCGCCGGACTGCCCGAGTGGCCGGTGCTGGATCCTGAACGACCGCAACGTATGTCGCTACAGACCCCGAATCCCGTCGTCACCGCGGATTTCGCCGACCGGCACCAGTGCGGGTTCTGGTCGGCGTTGGGGTGATCAGGGGATGACGAGCCGGACCACCGTGCAGTCGTCGTCGAACTGCCCCGACTCGGTCATCGACTGCAGTTCGACCACCAGCCAGTCCAGCGACCAGTCCGGCGACCGGGACTCCTGGGTGCAGAAGTCGATGAAGTCCGGCAGCGTCCACCATCGGCCGTCGCGGAGTCGCAATTCGAACGCGCCGTCGCTGTAGAGCAGGATCTCCGCGGCGCGCGGCACGGCGTAACAGGCGGTCTGATACATGCTGTCTTTGGCGATCCCGATCGGCAGCGACGGTGTGCTCAGCAGTTCTGTCTCGGCCACGGTGCGACCGTTGGCGAGGACCAGCGCCGGGGGATGTCCGGAATTGGCGAACCGCAGGGTCCGGGTGGACGCCTGGTAGACGCCGTACCAGATGGTGAAGAAGTTTCCCCGGTGTTGATCCATCTGATAGAGGGCGTTGAGTTCGGTCAGCACCGCGGCAGGGTCCAGCAGGGTTTCGACGGCCATGGTCCCGGGCCGCAGCAGGTTGTGCACCGACACCGAGATCATGGCCGGCTCCACGCCGTGCCCGGAGACGTCGAGCAGGTAGACCATCAGATGGTCCTCGTCGAGCCAGCGGTAGTCGTAGCTGTCCCCGCCGACTTCCTCGGAGGGGATGCAGCGCGACGTCACCGACACCGGACCGTCGAGTTCACCGGGCAGGATCGACTGGATGTAGCGCGCCGCGCCGTTGAGTTCCGCCGTCAGCCGGCTGGTCTGGGCCTGCAGGTAGCTGGCCAGATTGCGGTTGCGGGCGTCCTTGCGGGCGATCTCCTGCTTCGCGCGCTCCTCGGCATCGACCTCCTCGTCGATGACGCGGAATGATGCGACGTAGCCGTCCTGGTCTCCCGCGGAATCGAAAAACGGCTTGGAGTGGATGTGGATCCAGCGCGGGGTGCCGTCGACACCGACCAGGCGCGCCCGGCCGATCCTGGTGCCACCCTCGGACCAGCGGTCCAGCAACGGCCCCTCCGGTTCGACGAAGTCGCCGGCCTGTTTGCCGACCCAGAACTGTGCGGGTGCCCCGAGGGCCGCTTCGATGGAGTTGGAGGCCCAGGTGATCACGCCGTCCCCGCCCAGTCGCACCACCACGTCGGCGACGTTCTCGGCAAGCAGGCGGAACTGTTCCTCGGAGTGCGAGACGCGGCGCACCATGGTCATCCGCTCGGTGACGTCGCGCCAGGTCAGCGTCATCCACCCGGACCGCACCTGGGCACCCCTGATGTCGTAGTAGCGCCGGTCGCCGAGCACCTCGTTGTCGTAACAGAAGGCGTCGAGGATCACCGGCACGCCGGTCTGCGCGCACGCCGTGTACTTCGCCAGCAGGCCCGAGCCCTCGATATTGGGCAGCGAGTCCAGCAGGCTGTGGCCGATCAGGTCCTCGCGGTCCAGTCCGAGGTACTCGCAGGTGGCCCGGTTGACGTCCCGGGAGGTGAGGTCGACGACGACGCCGTCCCGCCAGGTGCCCTCCAGCAGCACCTGGGGGTCGAACAGCGCGTCGCTGCAGGCGCGGATCAACTGGTCGGCCCGCTGGGCGGCGTCCACCGCCGCGGCGACCGCGGAGTTGTCATAGAACGCCCAGATCCGGCCGTCGAAGTCGGCGTTGGGAGCGGGTTTGGAGACCACCCCCAGATGCGTCGGGGATTCGGCGAATGCCCAGACCGAGACGAACTCCGCGGCTGGGTCGCGGGCCAGCGAGCGCATCAGCGCGCTGACCTCGTCCTGGTTGAGTGCGGCCGCGGCCAGACGTTGGATCGCCGCAGCGAACTCCGGGGCCGCGATGGTTCCGGCCGGGATCTTCAGCAGGTGCGCGGCGGTGTGGTTGACATGAGCGAGATCGCCGACCGGATCCACCAGGACCGCGCCGACGTCGAGGGTGTCCAGGAGTCCGGCCACCCGGTCCACCGCACTCGAGGCGGTGTCCGGCTGGTTGGGCACAGCGAACGACACCTCCCTCGG
>SYAB01000203.1 GCA_005787665.1 Actinomycetota bacterium | reverse complement strand
TCCCGACCCGGTGACGTGATCGCGCTGGGCGCGACGAGTTGGCGGATCATCGAGATCACCCATGACCGGGTGCTGGTCGTCCCGGCGCCGGGGCAGCCGGCCCGGTTGCCGTTCTGGCGCGGCGAGGACGCCGGCCGACCTGCCGAACTCGGCGAGGCGATCGGGAAGTTCACCGGCGAGCTCGCCGGATCCACCCGCCCGGAGTTCGACAAGCGCTGTGCCGAATACGGTTTCGACGCCTACGCGGCCGACAACCTGCGGCGCCTCCTCGATGACCAGCGCACGGCAACCGCGGCCGTGCCCAGTGACACCACTCTTCTGGTCGAGCGGTTCCGCGACGAACTGGGCGACTGGCGGGTGATCCTGCACTCCCCCTACGGACTGAAGGTGCACGGGCCGTTGGCGCTGGCGGTGGGCCGGCGACTACGGGAGCGCTACGGTATCGACGAGAAGCCCACCGCCAGCGACGACGGGATCGTGATCCGGCTCCCCGACACCGACGACACCCCGCCCGGGGCGGAACTGTTCGTGTTCGACCCCGACGACATCGAACCTGTGGTCACCGCCGAAGTGGGCGGATCGGCGTTGTTCGCGGCCCGGTTCCGGGAATGTGCGGCCCGCGCCCTGCTGTTGCCGCGACGACACCCCGGCAAGCGCTCACCGCTGTGGCACCAACGCCAGCGCGCGGCCCAATTGCTCGACGTCGCAAGGAAATACCCCGACTTCCCGATCGTGCTGGAAACGGTGCGCGAGTGCCTGCAGGACGTCTACGACGTCCCGATGCTGACCGAGTTGATGACGCGGATCGCGGCACGCCGGGTGCGGCTGCTGGACGTCGAGACCGCGGTCCCCTCGCCGATGGCCGCCTCGTTGATGTTCGGCTACGTCGGGGCGTTCATGTACGAGGGGGACAACCCGCTGGCCGAGCGGCGCGCGGCAGCGCTGTCGCTGGACACGGCGCTGCTGGCCGAACTGCTCGGCCGGGTGGAGTTGCGGGAGCTGCTCGACGCCGAGGTCGTGGCCACGACCGAGTCGCAGTTGCAACACCTCGCGCCAGATCGCCGGGCCCGCGACGCCGAGGGGGTGGCCGATCTGTTGCGTCTGCTCGGTCCGCTCACCGAGGCCGAGATCGCCGAACGCTCGACCGCGGGCGACGTCGGCCCGTGGCTGGACGGTCTGCGGGCGGCCCGCCGCGCGCTGACCGTCTCCTACGCCGGCTCCACCTGGTGGGTGGCCGTGGAGGATATCGGCCGGCTGCGGGACGCGGTGGGCGTCGCCGTCCCGGTCGGGGTGCCGGCCGGCTTCACCGAACCTGTGGCCGACCCGCTGGGGGAACTGCTCGGGCGCTACGCCCGGACCCGGGGCCCGTTCACCACCGCGGCGGCGGCCGCTCGGTTCGGGCTCGGCAGGCGGATCGCCGAGGATGCCCTGGGCCGGATGGCGATGGGCGGCATGCTCATTCGCGGCGAGTTCACCGATGCCCCGGACGGCGACCGCGACCAGTGGTGCGACGCCGAGGTGCTGCGGATCCTGCGGCGGCGCTCGCTGGCGGCGCTGCGCGCGCAGGTCGAACCGGTCAGCACCAGAGCCTATGGACGGTTCCTGCCGGCCTGGCAGCAGGTCGGCAGCGCCTCCGGCGGCGGCATCGAAGGCCTGCTGTCGGTGCTCGACCAACTCGCCGGGACGCCGCTGCCGGCCTCGGCGGTCGAACCGCTGATCCTGTCCTCCCGGGTGCGCGATTACCAGCCGGCGATGCTGGACGAGCTGTTGTCCACCGGTGAGGTGATCTGGTCGGGCGCCGGGTCGATCTCCACCCAGGACGGCTGGGTGGTGTTCCACCACGCCGACACCGCACCGCTGACGCTGGCCGAGCCCAGCCCGCTGGAACTCGCCGACGCGCACCGCGCCATCCTCGGGGTGCTCGGTGAGCCCGGCGACTCCCGCGGCGCCTTCTTCTTCCGGCAGCTGTGCGCCGGGGAGGACGTCGGCCCGGACGTCGGGGAGGCTGCCGCGGCAGCGGCGCTCTGGGAACTGATCTGGGGCGGGTGGGTCACCGGCGACACTTTCGCACCGGTGCGCGCCCTGCTCACCGGCGGCGGCCGGACCGGTGCCCGCCGGGCTGGCGCCCCCGCGCACCGCCACCGACGTGCTCCCCGGCTGAGCCGGTACGCGGTGGCCCACGCCCAGAGCCGACCGGTGGATCCGACGGTGGCCGGGCGCTGGTCGGCACTGCCCGGCGCCGAGCCGGATTCGACCCTGCGGGCGCACTTCACCGCCGAGTTGTTGATGCATCGCTACGGCGTGCTGACCAGGGCGGCGGTCGGGGCGGCGGGGGTGCCTGGGGGCTTCGCGATGCTCTACAAGGTGCTGAGCGCGTCGGAGGAAGCCGGGCGCTGCCAGCGCGGCTACTTCGTCGAGACGCTCGGCGGCGCCCAGTTCGCCGCCGCCGCCACCGTGGATCGGTTGCGCGGCTACGCCGACGGCGTGGACCGGGCCAATCCGGGCTACCACGCCGTGGTGCTGGCCGCCGCCGACCCCGCCAACCCGTACGGCGCCGCGTTGGGCTGGCCCGCCGGCCCCGGTGGCCACCGGCCCGGGCGTAAGGCCGGCGCGCTGGTCGTCCTGGTCGACGGCGACCTGGTCTGGTACCTCGAGCGCGGCGGGCGGTCGCTACTGAACTTCAGCCCCGATGCGGCGGCCCAGCGGGCCGCCGCCGGCGCGCTGGCCGAACTGGTCGGCAGCGGCCGGGTCGGCGGAGTCCTGGTCGAGCGGGTCGACGGGGTGGCGGTCCTGGAGGCCGGTGCCACCGACACCGCCGAGGCGCTGGGCTCCGCCGGCTTCGGCCGCACCCCGCGCGGGATGCGGCTGCGGTAGCGCGGCGCGGCCCGGTCGTCTAGATTTGTAGTCGGGACTACATATTTGACGCGATTGCAGATTCGAGGGGTGCCGACATGGCCGCGATCACACCACATGCCGCATCCGAGCTGTTCCGCAGACCTCCCGGCCGATTCCTAGACGTGGGCGCCGGCCAGGTCGCGCACCGTCAAGTCGGACAAGGTCCCGATGTGCTGTTCGTACACGGCTGGCCGGTCAGCGGTGCGACCTTCCGGCTACTCCTGCCCTATCTGGCCGAACACGTCACCTGCCACGTGATCGATCTGCCGGGTGCCGGGCAGAGCCGCTTCGATGCCGGTACCCGGATCACGGTGGACCAGCACATCAAGACGGTGCGACGCGTCGTGGACCTGCTCGGACTAGAGCGCCTCGCCGTGGTCGGGCATGACAGCGGCGGCATGTTCGTCCGCCATGCACTGGTCGGCGACGCCCGGGTCCGCGCGATGGGGCTGATCGACACCGAGCAGCTCAGCATCGGGTGGCGCTTCCGTATGCTCGTCGCGGCACAACACCTACCCGGCCTCGCTGCCGGGCTCGGATGGGCGGCGGGTGCTCCGCGCGTCCGGCGCAACCAGTTCGTGTTCGGCGGTGCCTTCTCCGACAGGCGCCTGCTCGAGGGCGAATTCGATGAGTTCTTCCTGCGGCCGCTGCGCGAAAGTGCGCCGCACCGCGCCGCTGCGGCGAAGCTGCTGAAGAGCTTCAACCTCGACACCGTGCGCAGCCTGCGCGACGTGCACCCGCGGATCACCGCGCCGGTTCATCTGATCTGGGGCGATCGCGACGTGTTCTTCCCGCCGGCGGCCGCCCGCGAGATGGTGACGAGCTTTCCGGATGCCCGCCTCGACGTGATCCCCCGCGCGGGCCTGTTCTCGCACGAGGAACGGCCCGCGGACGTTGCGGCTGCGCTGTTGCCCACCCTCACCGGCGCCGGCAGCGTGCAATCCTGATCGGATGCCCGAGGGCGATACCGTATTCCGCACCGCCGCCACCCTGCGCGACGCGTTGGCCGGCCGGACCCTCACCCGCTGCGACATCCGGGTTCCGCAGTTCGCCGAGGTCGACCTGAGCGGCGAAACGGTCGAGGAGGTGCTCAGCCGGGGCAAGCACCTGTTCATCCGGGTCGGCTCGGCCAGCATCCATTCGCACTTGAAGATGGACGGACGTTGGCGGGTGGTTCGGCCCGGCGACCGCACACCGCAGACCCACAAGATCCGGATCGCACTGCGGGCCGGCGATATCGCGGCGCTTGGCATCGACCTCGGTGTGCTGGAAGTCCTCGACCGCGAGACCGACATGACGGCCGTCGCGCACCTCGGCCCGGACCTGCTGGGCCCGGACTGGGATCCCGACCGGGCCGCCGCGAACCTGGCCACCGATCCGGACCGCGGGCTGGCCGCCGCCCTGCTCGACCAGCGGGTGATGGCCGGGGTCGGCAACGTCTACTGCAACGAGCTGTGCTTCCTGTTCGGCCGGCTCCCGAGCAGCCCGGTCGGTGCCCTGGCTGACCCGCACCGGTTCGTCACCCGAGCTCGGGACATGCTGTGGGCCAACCGATTACGGTGGAACCGCACCACCACCGGCAACACCCGACCCGGCCAGGAACTGTGGGTGTACGGCCGCGGCGGAGAGCCGTGCCGACGCTGCGGGACGGGGATCTCCCGGGCCGACGGCGACCGGATCAGCTATTGGTGTCCGTCTTGTCAGAGCTAGTGTCAGAGCCGGCCGTGAGCTTCGCGACCTCCGCGGCGACCGCGTCGTCGATGTTTTGAATGGTGGCCTTGTCCAACTCCAATTCGGCGAAGGATTTGGCCCGGATGAGTGCGGTCTCGACATTGCGCCCGCCGTTGGGATAGGCCAGCGTGACGATCACCGCGGTGCCGTTCTGCAGCGCATCGCCGACTTCCTTGCGCAGTCCGGTGCGCAGTTCATGCTCGGCGATCGCGGCGACCAGCGCGCCGCCCGCCCCGCCGGCGACGAGCGCGAGCGCGAGGGGCTCGAAGACCAGGCCGAAGAGCAGTCCGATCCCGGCGCCGATCATGGTGCCCATCCGGCCGTGCCGGTTGGCCACCTCCACCACTTCGGCCTGGCCGTTCTCGTCCTTGGTGACCAGCGACCCGGCCCGCACCTCCATCCCGTGGGCCAGTCGGCGCTCGAGGTCCCCGAAGTCCTCCCGGGCCGACTTCAGATCGTCGTAGGCCGCGATGATCACCAGCTGATGGTCGTCCTTCATGGTTCCCTCCCGGTGTATACGCCCAAATCTAGCCCACCGCGCGCGCTGACGAAGCAATGTCGCCGCCCGCTCAGCGGGTCGAGGAACTCCAGCCGATGGGCAATCAGCCGCAGCGGCTCGGAGAAGTCGCCGTCGGCGACGTCACGGACCTCCGGGTACAGCGGGTCTCCGTCGATCGGCACGCCCAGACCTGCCATGTGCACCCGCAACTGGTGGGTCCGCCCGGTCCGCGGAGTCAGCCGGTAGCAGCCGGCACCGAGGGGCTCCACGACGGTCTCGGCATTGGGATCACCCGGGATCACGACGGCCTGCAGATCACCGCGACGCTTCACGATACGGTTCGAAACATGCTGCGGCGCAGTCACACCCGGCAGGGCCGAGGAGTAGGCCAGGTAAGTCTTCTCGACCTGCCGGCGGGCGAACAGGGTCTGGTAGGCGCCACGGACCTCCCGCCGGACGGTGAACAACAGCACCCCGGCGGTGAGTCGGTCCAGACGATGGGCCGGACTGAGTTCGGCAAGCCCGAGATCGCGCCGCAGCCGCACCAGGGCGGTCTGCACGACGTGGCGCCCGCGCGGCATGGTGGCCAGGAAATGGGGTTTGTCGACCACCAGGATGTCGTCGTCGCGGTAGAGCACCGGAATGTCGAATGGCACCTCGACCTCGTCGGGGAGTTCCCGGTAGTGGTAGACCAGCGCCCCGGCGGGGAGTTCCGTCGTCGCGTCCACCACCGCCCCGCGGGCGTCGACCACCTCCCCGGCGAGCACCTTGGTCCGGCCGTCCGGACCGAACCGGCGGGCGAACTCCTCGGCGACGTTCCCCCCGTGCAGTCGGAGTCGCGCCGGCCCCAGTCCGTCGCGGACGGGGAGCGGAGCGCTCAAGTCAAGGGGACCGGTTCGAGGATCTCCGCTCGGGCCTCCGGCGCGGCGACCCGCAACGCATCGGCGGACTCGTCGTCGGCCTGGCTCTGGGAGAGCACCTCGGCCTCCACCCGGGCGATGTAGGTGGCCACCTCACGGTCGACGTCGTCGGGGCTCCAGCCCAGGATCGGGGCGACCACCTCGGCCACTTCCCGGGCGCAGTCCACGCCGCGGTGCGGATACTCGATCGAGACCCGCATCCGTCTGGCCAGGATGTCCTCGAGATGCAGGGCTCCCTCGGCGGCGGCGGCGTAGGCGGCCTCGACGCGCAGGTACACCGGCGCCTCTTCGATCGGCTCCAGCAGGTCGGGCCGGCCCGCGGCCAGTTCCAGGACCTCGCCGATCAACGAGCCGTAGCGGTCGAGCAGGTGCCGCACCCGGTAGGGATGCAGGTCGTACTCCGAACCGACGTGATCGGTCTGGTTGATCAGGGCGAAGTAGCCGTCGGCCCCCAGAAGTGGCACCTTCTCGGTGATCGACGGCGCGACCCGGGACGGTACGAACTCCGCGGCGGCGTCGACCGCGTCGGCGCCCATCACCCGATAGGTCGTGTACTTTCCGCCGGCGATGGCGACCAGTCCGGGCGTCGGCACCGCGACGGCGTGCTCGCGGGACAGTTTCGAGGTCTCCTCACTCTCGCCGGCCAGCAGCGGACGCAATCCGGCGTACACACCGTCGATATCGTCGTGGCTCAGCGGGGTGGCGAGCACGGTGTTGACGGTGTCGAGGATGTAGTCGATGTCGGCCTTGGTGGCCGCAGGGTGCGCGAGGTCGAGGTTCCAGTCGGTGTCGGTGGTGCCGATGATCCAGTGCGTGCCCCACGGGATGTTGAAGAGCACCGACTTCTCGGTGCGCAGGATGATGGCGACCTCGCTGACGATCCGGTCGCGCGGGACCACGATGTGCACGCCCTTGGATGCCCGGACCCGGAACCGGCCGCGCTGGCGCGACAGCGCCTGGATCTCGTCGGTCCACACCCCGGTGGCGTTGATGACGACATGACCGCGCACCTCGGTGACCGCGCCGTCCTCGGAGTCGCGCACCGTCACCCCGACCACCCGGTCGCCCTCGGTCAGCATCGCCACCACCTGGGTGGAGGTTCGCACCACCGCCCCGTAATGCGCGGCGGTGCGGGCCACCATCATGGTGTGCCGGGCGTCGTCGACGACGGTGTCGTAGTAGCGGATGCCCCCGATCAGCGAACCACGCTTGAGCCCCGGCGCCAGCCGCAGCGCGCCGGATTTGGTCAGATGACGTTGAGCCGGAACGGATTTCGCCCCGCCGAGCTGGTCGTAGAGGAAGATCCCGGCGGCGATGTAGGGCCGCTCCCAGACGCGCTTGGTCAGCGGGAAGAGGAAGGGCAGCGGCTTGACCAGGTGCGGGGCCAGTGTGGTCAGGGACAACTCGCGCTCATGCAGGGCCTCGCGCACCAGGCCGAACTCCATTTGCTCGAGATAGCGCAGGCCGCCGTGGAACATCTTCGAGCTCCGGCTCGAGGTACCCGAGGCGAAGTCGCGGGCCTCGACGAGCGCGACCTTGAGCCCACGGGTGGCGGCGTCCAGGGCGGCGCCGGAGCCCACCACGCCACCGCCGATGACGACCACGTCGAATTGCTCGCTACCGAGACGCTGCCAGGCCTCGGCACGTTGAGCGGGCCCGAGGAAGGTCTGGCCGGTTCCGGGTCGCAGGATCGGGTCGGTCATGAACGCACAGGCTAGTCCAGATCGTCGTGCGACATGAGCCGACGGGCGGCT
>SYAB01000202.1 GCA_005787665.1 Actinomycetota bacterium | reverse complement strand
TGACCTACGAGCGCATCCCCTATCTGGTTGCGTTCGGCAACGAATCGGGAGTCCGCGACGTCTACGGCGGACTCGCCGAGATCGTCGTGCTGGAGTGCTCTCACCTCAATCCCGACACCCCCTCGCAGAGCGTGCTGGTGTTCATGCACCCGATCGGCGGCGGGGCCTACCTGCCGATGGTCAACGCCCTGGCCCGCGCCGGCCATCACGTCATCTATGCCAACAGCCGCTTCCGCGGCACCGACTCGGCGCTGCTGATGGAGAAGGTCGCCCAGGACCTCGGCGAGGTCATCAAGGACGCGCGGGGCAGACTGGGGTATTCGACGGTGGTGCTGGCCGGCTGGAGCGGAGGTGGGTCGCTCTCGCTGTTCTATCAGCAGCAGGCGCAGCACCCCACGATCACCGCGAGCCCGTCCGGTGACGGCCCCGACCTGACGTCCCTGGGTCTGATCCCGGCCGACGGCGTGCTGTTGCTGGCCGCCCACGTCAGCCGTCACGGCACCCTCACCGAGTGGCTGGACGCCTCGATCCTCGACGAGTCCGATCCCACCCGTCGCGATCCCGAACTCGACCTCTACAACCCGGACAACCCCAACCAGCCGCCGTACACCCAGGAGTTCCTGCAGCGCTATCGGCAGGCCCAGATCGACCGCAACCGGCGAATCACCCGCTGGGTCAAAGACACCCTGGCCGAACTCAGAGAAGCGGGGCGAGACGACGAGGAACACTGCTTCGTGGTGCACGGCACCATGGCCGACCCGCGCTGGCTGGATCCCGCCGTGGACCCCAATGACCGGGACCCGGGAACCTGCTACCTGGGCGACCCACGGGTGGTCAACAACAGCCCCGTCGGGCTGGCCCGGTTCTGCTCGCTGCGCAGTTGGCTCTCGCAGTGGAGCTATGACGACGCCCACGCCGACGGGGTGGCCTGCGGGCGTGACATCGCGGTTCCCACCCTGGTGATCGGCAACCTGGCCGATGACGCCTGCACCCCCAGCCACACCCGGCGGCTGTTCGACGCCATCGGGCATCCGGACAAGGAGATGCACGAGATTCCCGGCGCGAATCACTACTACTCCGGGCCCGATCAGCGCCCGGCGCTCGCGCGGGCGGTAGGCGTCGTCAGTGACTGGCTTGCGCGCCAGGGATTTTCGGGAGCTTCGCGATGACCGGGGCGTTGGACGGCGTCCGCGTCCTGGAGGTCGGCACCCTGATCTCGGGTCCGTTCGCCGGACGGCTGCTCGGCGACATGGGCGCCGAGGTCATCAAGATCGAGCCGCCCGGCGCGCCGGACCCGTTACGCACCGGGGGTCAAGCCGAGGTCGACGGTCACCACTTCTTCTGGACCGTGCACGCCCGCAACAAGAAGGCCATCACGCTCAACCTGCGGGAACCGCGGGGCCGCGAGTTGTTCTGCGACCTCGTCGAACGCTCCGACATCATCGTGGAGAACTTCCGGCCCGGCACCCTGGAACGCTGGAACCTGGGCTACGAGGTTCTGCGGCAACGCAATCCGGGCATCATCCTGGTGCGGGTATCCGGATACGGGCAGACCGGGCCCGATGCCGGCAAGGCCGGTTACGCGTCAGTGGCCGAGGCCGCCTCGGGCCTGCGGCATATGAACGGCTTTCCGGGCGGTCCGCCGCCGCGGCTGGCGCTGTCCCTCGGTGACACCCTGGCCGGGATGTTCGCCGCCCAGGGCGCATTGGCCGCGCTGTACCGGCGCACCGTCACCGGCGAGGGGCAGGTGGTCGATACCGCACTGACCGAGGCTTGCCTGGCGGTTCAGGAGTCAACCATCCCGGACTACGACGCGGGCGGGGTGGTGCGCGGTCCGTCGGGCACCCGGCTGGAGGGGATCGCCCCGTCGAATATCTATCGCAGTGCCGACGGCAGCTGGGTGGTGATCGCGGCCAACCAGGACACCGTCTTCCGTCGGCTGTGCGCGGCGATGGGTCAGCCGGAACTGGCCACCGACCCGCGGTTCGCCGACCACGGTGCCCGCGGCCGCAACCAGGACGAGCTTGACGCCATCATCGCCGAGTGGGCCGCTGACCGGCAGCCCGACGCGATCATCGAAACCCTCAGCGGCGCAGGGGTGATCGCCGGACCGATCAACACCGTCGCCGAGGTGGTACGCGACCCGCAGTTCCTGGCCCGCGGCATGCTGGTGCACCACCATGACGAAGGGTCCGGTCGAAGTGTGCTGGGCCCCGGTGTCGTCCCGGTGCTCTCGGCTACCCCGGGCGGGGTGCGAAGCGCCGGTCCGGGACGTCCCGGTCAGCACAACACCGAGATCTTCGGTGATCTCCTCGGCCTGAGTGCCGACGAGATCGCCGCCCTCGCCGAGAAGGGAGTCCTGTGAGCCGCCATGTGACCATCCGCGAGGTCGCGCTGCGCGACGGCCTGCAGATCGAGGCGCCGATCCCGTTGTCGGACAAGCTCGAACTGCTCGCCGCCATCGCCGCCACCGGGGTGCGGGAGGTGGAGGCCACCGCCTTCGTCTCTCCGTCGAAAGTGCCGGCCCTGGCCGACGCCGCCGAACTCGCCGCAGCACTGGGCGATTACCCCGACATTGAGTTCTCCGCCCTGGTCGCCAGCCCCAACGGCGTGCACCGCGCCATCGCGGCCGGCTTCCGGTCGGTGGAGTACGTGGTCTCCGCCGCCGACGGCCACAGCCGCGCCAACGTCGGGCGCAGCAGCGCGGAGGCGAGCGCACAGATCGCCGACATCGCCGCGATCGCCCATGACGCCGGAGCCAGCGTGGAGGTGATCATCTCGACCTCCTGGGACTGCCCGTTCGACGGCCCCACCCCGGCCGGGCGGGTGCTCGATGTGGTCGACACCGCCTGCGCGTCCGGCGCCGACCGCATCGCCATCGCCGACACCATCGGCACCGCCACCCCCGGCCGGGTCACCGCGTTGGTCGACCTGGTCGCACCCCGCATCGGCGACCGGCCACTGGGTGCGCATTTCCACAACACCCGCGGGACCGGCCTGGCCAGCGCGTGGGCTGCCGTGACGGCGGGGGTGACGCGGCTGGACTCCTCGGTGGGCGGTCTGGGTGGCTGCCCCGTCGCCCCCGGCGCGAGCGGCAACATCGCCACTGAGGAGCTGGTGTACCTGCTGACCGACAGCGGCATCAGTGTCGACGTGGATCTCTCGGCGGCCATCGAGGCGGCCCGGATCGCCCAGAACCTCATCGGGCACCCGCTGCCCAGCGCCCTGTTGCGGGCCGGTGACCGGATTCGTGACTGATCTCGCGACCCGCCCACTGGGCAGTAAGGGCCGCCAGACCCGCCAGGCCATCGAGGAGGCCGCGCGGCAGCTGTTCGCGCAGCGCGGTTTTCACGGCACCACCCTTGCCGACATCACCGCCGCGGCGGGCAAGTCGACGGCGTCGTTCTACCGCTACTTCACCGACAAGGAGGACCTGCTGGCCGCGCTGGCGGAGTCGTTCCTCGACGAGGTGGTACACCTGCCGGAACCAGCGGACGGCAAGGACTTCTTCGACTCGGCGGTGCGGGCCTATTGGACGATGTTCAAGCGGCGCATCGGCATCATGGTCGCGGTCGACCAGTTGGCCGCCACCCAGCCGCGCTTCGCCGCCGTGCAGGACGAGTTCCGGCGCTTCGGCATGACCATCGTGGGGGCGTCGGTACGGCGCGCCCAACAGCAGGGCTACGGCCGCGAAGTCGACGCCGACCATGTCGCGCTCGCGATCGCCCTGCTGTTCGAGCAGTTCACCGCCGTGTGCCTGCGCAGCGATACCACAGGCCTGGGCGTGAGCCTCACCGACGACGATGCGGTCGCCATCCTGTCCACGATCTGGCGAAAGACCCTCTATGGCAATCCGAAGGAGACTTGAGTGGATTTCACACTGCCCCAATATCTTCCGCCACTTCTAGCAGAGATGGATGCGTTCATCGAGGCGGAGATCACTCCGCTGGAACGCGAGCACATGCAGTACTTCGACCGGCGCCGGGAGTTCGCCCGCACCGACCTCGACAACGGCGGGGTGCCGCGACGCGAGTGGGAGGAACTGCTCGACGAGATGCGGCGCCGCGCCGATGCCGCGGGCTGGCTGCGCTACGGCCTGCCGTCGAAGTTCGGCGGCCGGGATGGCACCAACCTCGACATGGCGGTGATCCGGGAACATCTGGCGCACCGGGGACTCGGCCTGCACAACGATCTGCAGGACGAGTCGTCGATCGTCGGGAACTTCCCTCAGGTCATCATGATGGACCGGTTCGGCACCGAGGAACAGAAGGCCGAGTGGATCGAGGCCATGTTCACCGGCAAGCGGTCGATGGCCTTCGGCCTCACCGAACCCGACCACGGCAGCGACGCGACCTGGCTGGAGACCACCGCCCGTCTGGACGGGGACACCTGGGTCATCAACGGATCCAAACGGTGGAACACCGGCGTGCACCGCGCCACCCACGACCTGGTGTTCGCCCGCACCTCCGGCGAACCCGGTCAGGCACGAGGCATCACCGCCTTCCTGGTCCCCTGCGATTCGGCTGGATTCGAGGTGCCCTTCTACTGGTGGACGTTCAACATGCCCACCGACCACGGCGAGGTGGAATTGCGCGACGTGCGCATCCCGGCCGACGCGGTACTGGGCGAGGTCGACCGTGGCCTCGAGGTCGCCCAGACATTTCTGCACGAGAACCGGATCCGTCAGGCGGCCAGCAGTCTGGGAGCCGCGCAGTACTGCATCGACCGGGCGGTCGGATACGCGAAGGAACGGGTGACTTTCGGCAAGCCCCTGGCGGTCAATCAGGCGGTGCAGTGGCCGCTGGTGGAATTGCAGACCGAGGCTCAGATGGTGCGCCTGCTGGTTCGCTACGCGGCCACCGAACTCGACCGCAATCACCACATGGAGGTCTCCGACAAGGTGTCGATGGCCAACTACCGGGCCAACCGACTGGTGTGCGAGGCGGCCGACAGGGCCATGCAGATCCACGGCGGAATCGGCTACAGCCGGCATGAGCCTTTCGAGCACATCTAC